>CAVKIR010000021.1:0-10704 GCA_963656395.1 Prevotella sp. CAG:279 | reverse complement strand
CTCCCGGGCTGTCACTACACGGGTGGCACCCTGCTTCTTCAGAAAGGCTGCTCCCTCCGCGCCCAGAACAGTCATCTGGGTGCTGGCATGGATATCCAGAGCCGGAAAATTCTCGCGAATATAGGAGAAGACGCCCATATCCTGAACAATGACGGCATCCAGCCCGTTCTCATAATAGGGCCGCAGGTAATCGCCAAGTTCTTCCAGCTCCGCGTCTTTCAAAAGGGTATTCACGGTTAGATAGAGATCGCAGCCATGCAGATGCGCAAAGTCAATGGCCTCGCACAATCCCTTTTCATCCGGGTTCTCTGCGTAGGCCCGTGCGCCGAATTTCGTGCCGCCGATATAGACTGCATCCGCTCCTGCATTGACCGCAGCACGCAGGCTGTCAAAGGAGCCCGCGGGAGCCAGAAGCTCTGTCTGATGTCTCATGTGTTTTCCTCCACTGCTTTCCTGTCAGGATATAAATAGAATCCTGCAAAGCAGGATTCTCCTTTTATCTCTGTGCATGGTTTCCGTTTTTCTGGTTGCGGTTATTCTGTCCGGATCCGGCCTTCTTTTCATTTTTCAGATTCTCGATCTCCAACTGCGCCTCGATCAGATCATGCCGGACGCTGTACAGCTCCCGTTCCTTCTTTTCCAGCTCTTCCGTCAGCTTCTCCGCCTGATTCCTTGCTTTGAAATAATCGTCCGCCAGATTCATGCTGAGGAGCAGCTGCCTTTGGTCGCTGCTCTGCTTGCGGTAGCTGTCTGTATTGTGGCACTGCGTCATTTTGTCATTGATATAGACTGCTATCTGATGCAGATACTCCTGGCTTTCGTAGCCGCTGATCTTGTAGACCCTGCCATCGACTACCACCTCTACTGCGTTCTTCATCGCCATGCTATTCACGTCCTTTGGTTTTTTCAATACCTTATTATACCACAGTACCGCCCTTTGGTACAACACCCAGGTGATGATATCCGAGCTCTGTGACCACACGCCCCCGCGGGGTGCGATTAAGAAAGCCTTTTTTTATGAGATAGGGTTCATACACGTCCTCGATGGTGCCGGAATCTTCCCCGATGGCCGCCGCCAGGGTATCCAAGCCCACAGGACCGCCCATAAATTTCTCGATCATCGTTGTAAGAATCCGCCGATCGATCAGATCGAGGCCGTAGCGATCGACCTCCAGAAGATCGAGGGCAAAGTCGGCAATCTCCTTTGTTATCTTTCCCTCGTATTTGACCTGGGCAAAGTCACGCACGCGCTTTAAAAGCCGATTGGCGAGTCGGGGTGTACCGCGGGAACGTCTTGCAAGCTCCAGGGCACCTTTTTCGTCAATCTCTACCCTCATCACGTCTGCAGAGCGTTCTATAATGGTCTGCAGCTCTTCATCGGTATAGAATTCGAGATGATGCACCACCCCAAAGCGATCCCGCAGAGGTGCAGTTAATAGACCTGCCCGGGTCGTCGCTCCGATGAGTGTAAAATGCGGTAAATCCAGACGTATCGAGCGTGCGGAAGCACCCTTCCCGATGACAATATCGATGGCAAAGTCCTCCATCGCCGGGTAGAGCACTTCCTCCACCTGTCTGTTCAGCCTATGAATCTCATCCACGAAAAGAACGTCACCCTCGGACAGATTGTTGAGAATCGCTGCTATCTCACCGGGTTTCTCGATAGCGGGTCCGCTGGTTACCTTCATGTGTACGCCCATCTCGTTTGCAATGATACCGGCTAACGTCGTCTTGCCCAGTCCCGGCGGACCGTAGAACAGCACATGATCCAGGGATTCTCCCCGCTCCTTAGCCGCCTGAATATAGATTTTCAGATTTTCCTTGGCCTTCTCCTGGCCGATATATTCACGCAGCGTCTGCGGCCTGAGACTGTATTCTGTGCGAATATCCTCCTCCGTGGCCTCCGTTGTAATGATACGTTTTTCCATCGAATCTCTCCTAGAAACGGATGTGTTTTAAAGCAGCCTTTAATATATCTTCGACACTCATTTGTTCCGATGCTTCCACCTTACGAACCGCTTTCAAGGCTTCGGAAGCAGAATATCCAAGCGCAGTCAGGGCTTCTACGGCCTCATTTCTCGCCTCGCTTAAGTCGGCAGCGGCTCCGGCAGTCTCCTTCGCCGAAGCATTCTCCAGCCGCGCTTCAAAGGCCTCCTCGAGGCTTAGTTTATCCTTCAGCTCCAGAATCAGCTTCTGTGCCGTCTTCTGTCCGATACCGGGAGCCTTCGCTATGGTCTTTGCATCGTCTGCCAGCACAGCGAAACGCAGATCATCCGCTGTCATAGCGGTCAGTATTCCGAGTGCTGCTTTCGGTCCGATGCCGCTGACACCGAGAAGCTGCTGAAAGAGCTTTTTATCTTCCCTGGTAAAAAATCCGAAGAGTACGAAGGCATCCTCCCGTACCTGCAGATAGGTATAGAGGCGTACCTCCTCACCCGAGGACGGAAGAAGCTCCAGATCCCGGCCGGATAGCAGAATCTGATAGCCGATTCCCCCGCTTTCCAGTACAGCGATACTCTCCTCGGGCTCTACATAAGCCAAGGTTCCTCTGATATATGCGATCATGCTTTTCTCCTGTTCTGTTCTGCAGATACCCGGACAGGCTTTCTCTTCCCGAAGGCCTTCGGAACCGTCAGCTGTTCGATAAACGGAACCGCCAGGTTCGCAATCAATACGGCATAAACCATACCCTCCTCAATTCCGGCCAGACGAAGCGCCGCAGTCAGTACGCCAATCAGGATGCCGTACCAGATCTGCCCTCGTCGGGTGAGCGGAGAAGTTACACAGTCCGTCGCCATAAAGAAGGTACCCAGAAGAAAGCCTCCACCCAGAAACTGGGTGGTAAAATACAGCTGATCAAAGCCCCTTCCTGCACCGAGAAAGAGAGTGATGAGGAAAGACGCACCGATGGATACCGGGATGCGCAGATGAATGATGCCAAAAGAAAGCAGCAGGATCGCTCCTATCAGCAGCATAACCGCGGAGACTGTGCCAATGCTGCCACTGGTGTTCCCCCAGAGCATCGGATAGGGATCGACGGTCTGTCCGGAAAGGAGCTGCCCCAACAGGGTCTGCGCTCCATGATTCCCATAGCTGTAATCCTTCATATAGTTCGGAAAGGCAAGAAAAAGCAGGCAATAACCGGATAAGGCCGGGTTCAGGCGATTTTTCCCCAGTCCGCCGAAGGCCATCTTAATGACACCGATGGCAAAGATCCCGCCTAAGGCACCCAGCCACAGCGGCGCCTTCACCGGCAGCATCAGGGTAAGCAGAACGCCGGTTACCACGGCGCTTCCGTCGCCTATGGAGATGGGACGATCGGTAAAAGCCTCAAAGGTAAATTCTGTCAGTACACAGGCTACCACGCAAATCAGAAGATGTAAAAGCACCCTCGGGCCGAAATGAAAGAGACCGAACACCTCGGCAGGAAGAAGCGCAAGAAGCATCATCCGCATCATCCATGCTGTGGTCATGGTTCCCTTTACATGAGGAAAGATCCATCTGTAATTTTTTTCCATTGTATCCTATCCTCCCTATCTTCTGCCCTGGGACAAGAGCTTTCGCCGCATCTCCTGAATGGACGGTGCAAGCATTCTCCTGGCCGGACACACAAAGCTGCAGCTTCCGCAGCCCAGGCATTCCATTCCGTGCAGATCCCGGAAGTTCTGTTCCTTTTCAGCTACAGCCGCATCGGAGAGCTTCGCGGGAAGCAGGTGAATCGGACAGGCCTCCGTGCAGGCTCCGCAGCGAATACAGACACCCGGTCTATCGGTATAATCCCGGCTCATACATAAGAAGCCGGTCACGGTCTTGGTCACCGGAACATCCAGACTCGTCATGGCTACACCGCGCATCGGGCCGCCGCAGACATATTTCTTAGGTGTCTTCGCGTAACCGCCGGCCGCCTCCGGAAGCTCCGAGAAGCTGGTTCCGATGGGTACCAGAAGATTCTTCGGATTCTGCAATGCCTTTCCGGTTACGGTCACAGCCCGTCTGGTTACAGGTCGTCCCAGCACCAGGGCCTCGTAAATGGCATGCAGGGTCTCCACGTTCAGTACGATACAACCCGCGTCCGCCGGAAGCTGGGAGGAATTGATCTCTGCTCCGGTGCAGGCATAGATCAACATACGCTCAGCACCCTGGGGATATTTGGTCTCCAGCACCCGCACCTCCATCCGGGATTCGCTTCCGCTGGCCAGCTGGATCGCCGTGATGGCGTCCCGCTTATTGTCCTCAATGGCAAAGATGCCGGCAGCACGCTCGAACAGACTTAAGACAATGCGAAGTCCCTCCACCAGTTCCTCGGGGGATTCCAGCATTCTGCGATAATCGCTGGTCATATAGGGTTCACATTCTGTACCATTTACCAGAACATAGCGGATGCGCTTGGGATTACGAACGGCCAGCTTGATATGCGTCGGAAAACCGGCGCCGCCCATGCCGACCACGCCGGCATCCTGGATGCGGCGCAGGCGTTCTCCCACTTCCAGCTCTCTCCAGGGCGTAACCTCCGGAGTCGGCAGCTTTTCATACATGCCGTCATTCTCCACGACGACGGAAAGAATCTCTTTCCCGGATACCGTCCTTCTGGGCTCAATGGCCTTGACAGTACCGGATACGGAAGCGTGTACCGGCGCTGAAATATCACCGCTGACCTTTGCCAGAAGCTGCCCGTCCAGGACGCGCTCCCCTACTGTTACCACCGGTACAGCTGTTCCGCCGATATGCTGACGTAGGGGATAGACGAGATCGCCCTTCGGTCTGTATTCCTCTAATGCTTTCTCTCTGGTAAACCGTTTTCTTTTATGCGGAAAGACACCGCCTTTAAACGTCACATGTGCCATGAATCTCTTCTCACTCAAATCTTAATTTTTTGTTATCTTCCGTACCGCACGATCCTTCAGTGCCCGGGTTCTGGATTTCATATTCGGGTATGCATTCATGGTACGTCTGGTGAATGCATTTCCCATGCCCTTCAGCCGCTCAAACCGCTTCTGTGCAGCACTGAGGCGTTCTGTCATCTCAGCAAGACGACTTTCCTGACGTGCCTTAAAGTCCTCCGGAGATTCGCCGGCGAAGGCAGCCATGGCATTGATGTGGTTCTCCAGACGATTTTTCAGTTCCGGTATCGATTCGGTCAGCCGATAATGAGCCAGACGATTTTTCAGCTCTTCACTGCTCTCATAGAGCCTGGTGTTCTGGATATACTCATACAGCTCATCCATAACAGCGTCCATATTCCGCAGCTTTTCGCCGATCTGCATGGCATTCATATAGGACATGCCAAAGTCCACCGCATATACCAAAGTCGCCGCCCGCACCAGCATCACGCCGGTGGCTACACTGTAGAGTGCGACGATCCGATTCACAAGGGGCTGAAATACATAAAAGAGAATCAGCGAAAACACGCCCCAGCCCAGGGATGCACCCAGGCAGATTCGCCCCTGGAAATTATACTTATTCCGGCTGTAATCCCACCAGCTTGTATGGAACAGGTTCTCCATCAGAAGAGCTGTCACGTATTCCAGTATCGTCGGTACGATGACGCCGCCCAGATACAGTACCGGCAGATTGCCGGAAATGGGCTTTAAGATGAGATAGACGATGACAGCACCAAAGCCGTAGATGGTGCAGACCGGTCCGGCTACAAAGCCTCGATTGACAAGCTTCTTCTCCTTCACGGATACATAGGAGCTCTCCCAGAGCCATCCGAAGAAGCTATAGATATAAAACCAGTTGGCGATATGATAGAGATCTTCGCCGGCGATCCGAATATTCCACATAGTATCTGTTCCTGTTGCCCTTTCGGGTATGCCCAAACAAGACATGAGGACACGCACGCCCAGGTGCCTGTCCTCCCGTCTGTATCCTTATAGAAATGCTATGCTTACTCTTCCTCAGCAGCTACGGCATCGATGTCTACATCTGCTACATCGCTGACCGGCTCATTGTTCTGCAGAGCCTTCATGCTCAGAGAAATCTTCTTATCCTCGCCATTGAAGTCTACAACCTTTGCTTCAATCTCCTGGCCGATGCTCAGCACATCAGACGGCTTCTCCACGTGCTCTCTGGAAATCTGAGATACATGAAGCAGTGCATCTACACCCGGCTCCAGCTCTACGAATGCACCGAAGTCGGTCATTCTTGCAACCTTACCGGTAACGATGTTGCCTACTGCGTAGTTCTCGGCAGCATGCAGCCACGGATTCTGATCTGCGAACTTCAGGCTCAGAGCAATCTTGGTATCACGGATATCCTTGATCAGGACACTCAGCTTCTCGCCAACCTTAAACACCTTCTTCGGATTCTCTACACGTCCCCAGGACATCTCAGAGATATGAAGCAGACCGTCTGCTCCGCCCAGGTCTACGAATGCACCGAAGTCTGTCACATTCTTTACAACGCCCTCAACGACATCTCCTACATGGATGCGCGCGAAGAGCTCCTTCTGCTTCTCAGCCTTCTCAGCAACGATGAGCTGCTTGCGGTTGCCGATGATACGGCCGCGGCGCGGATTAAACTCGGTAATGACAAAGCTGATCTCCTGGCCTTCATACTTTGCCAGATTCTTCTCATAGGTATCGGATACAAGACTGGCCGGGATGAATACTCTGGACTCATCTACAACGACGCTTAAGCCGCCGTCCAGAACCTGTGTAACCGGTGCAGTCAGGACTTCCTCATTCTCAAAGGCCTCCTTCAGACGCTTGCTGCCCTTCTCGGCTGCCAGACGCTTGTAGGTCAGAAGAACCTGTCCCTCACCGTCGTTCACCTTCAGAACCTTTACTTCCATGGTGTCACCTACGTGGATAACGGTTGTCAAATCAACCGGGCTGTTGCTGTACTCATTCTTGGTCAGGATTCCGTCAGATTTGTAGCCAATGTTTAAGATGGCTTCATCTTCTTTGACATCAATTACAGTGCCTTCGACAACCTCTCCATTTCTTATTGTTTTCAGTGAATCTTCAAGCATTTGTTCAAAACTTAATTCTGACATGTTTTTGAACCTCCTCAATAATTTTGTTTGGGGTCGAAGCCCCTGCTGTAATACCTACGCAACGGATGGATTGCGATGTCTTCAAATCCAAATCATCAAGTGACTGTATATAGTAAGTATTTTCACATTCTTTTTTGCATATATCATACCCCTTTTTTGAAATAATTTCAACTATATCTTCAAATTTATTGTAGTTAAATGTTGTCTGCGATACGATACAGAGCTTTTCTTCCAATGATAAGGAGATTTTTCCGGCTTCTTCCGGAGATTCCACTACATAAGATGGCTTTTCACACCAGCCGCGTATGCCTTCCACCTCCGGATGCTTCGCATTGCCGACAATCAGGATGTGACGGCCGTTGGCCTCTTCTCTTCGGGCGATGCGATGTATCTTCTTTACAAACGGACAGGTGGCGTCCACGATCTGCACACCCTGCTGCTCCAGAAGATCATAGACGTGCTTTCCTACGCCGTGAGCCCGTATAATAACGGTGCCGCCTGTGAGACTTTTGAGCTCATTTTCGGAGTTTAAGACCTTTACACCCTTCTCCTCCAGCTCACGCACAACAATTTCATTGTGTACGATGGGACCGTAAGTATAGATCGATCCTTCTGCCTTTTCAATCTGCTCATATACGGTATCCACAGCCCGGCGCACGCCAAAGCAGAAACCGGCTGTCTTTGCAAGTCTTACCTCCATCGAAATTCCGTACCTCCTCTAATGTATCCGATCCGTGATGGCGGTGATCACCTGGTCGATGGTCAGGTCGGAGGAATCTATGAAAAAGGCGTCCTCCGCCTGCCGAAGGGGTGCAAACTCTCGTTCCATATCCCGCTTATCCCGCTCGATAATGTCTGCCTCGATAGCAGTCAGGTCACAGACTTCCCCCTTTTCTGTAAGCTCTGCATAACGCCTTCTGGCACGACAGGCGCTGGAGGCCGTCAGATAGATCTTTACATTGGCCTGCGGAAGCACGTAGGTTCCGATATCCCGGCCGTCCATGACTACATTTTCGCGCTCGGCCAGAGCCCGCTGGAGATCCACCAGCTTGAGGCGGACGTCGCGATTGACCGATGAGGCAGAGGCCATTTTGCTTACCTGCTCGGTACGAATCAGTCCGGTTACATTCTCACCGTTCAGCAGTACCTGCTGCATGCCATCCTTATATGCGAGGGTAATGTCTGCATCCTTGCTGGCTGCGCTGATCTTATCCATCTCATCGGCGCGAATGCCGCAGCGCAAAAGATACAGCGCCATGGCGCGGTACATCGCTCCCGTGTCTACATAAATGTAGCCCAGCTTCTTTGCCACAGCCCTGGCAATGGTACTCTTTCCGGCCCCGGCCGGTCCGTCAATGGCTATCTGGTATGTCATAAGCTTTCCTCCTCTATATCGCTTGAGCGGCTGCATAGGCCGTGGACCAGGCGATCTGCAGATTAAATCCGCCGGTCACCGCATCCAGATCCAGCACCTCGCCGATAAAATACAAGTCTTTTACAAGTTTTGACTCCATGGTGGAAGGATGGATCTCCTTCACTGCTATGCCGCCCTTGGTGATGATCGCTTCTTTGTAATCCCGAAGTCCTGTTACGGTCATAGGCAGATATTTTGTCAGCCTTGCGAAGCCCTGCCGCTCCTCACGGGAGATATCATGCACCTTCTTCTCCGGATCGATGCCGCTAAGTCCAATCATCACCGGTGTGAGCTTTGCAGGAAACAGGCTTCCGATGACATTCTTGAAGCTTTTATTACGGTTGGCGTCAAATTCTCGTAAGATCCGTTGATTCAGCTGCTCTTCGCTTAAGGCCGGTTTCAGATCCAGCACTGCTTTCAGTTCCTGCTTTGCCGCAAGGGATCCCACGAAGCTGCTGGCTGTCAGCACCAGCGGTCCCGTAATGCCGAAATGTGTGAACATCATTTCGCCGAATTCCCGGAAGACCTCTTTCTTTCCATTATAAATGCGAAGCTCTACATTCTTCAGTGAAAGCCCCTGTAAATATTTTACAAATTCTTCGCGAATGTTGAAGGGTGTCAGAGAAGGAATGCACTCTGTCACCTGATGTCCTGCTTCCCTGGCAAAACGATAGCCGTCACCGGTGGAACCGGTCACCGGATAGGAAAGGCCGCCGGTGGCCACGATGACCGCATCGCCGGCTACCATGGTCCGATCAGCCAGAAGTAAGCCTCTCGCCGCCCCATCCTCGATCAGCAGCTCCTTCACCTCTGTATGGAGATGTATCTTAACACCGGCACGCCGCATGCTGCGCCGCAGGGTATCCAATACATCCGCTGATTTATCTGAGAGTGGGAAGACACGGTCACCCCGCTCGGTCTTGATTTTCAGGCCTTCTTCCTCAAAAAAAGCCATGACATCCTGATTTGAAAAGCCGTAAAAGGCGCTGTATAAAAAGCGGGCATTGGTTCGCACACTGGCGAAGAGTGCATCCATATCGCAGGCATTGGTCAGGTTGCAGCGCCCCTTCCCGGTGATATAGAGCTTTTTGCCCAGCTTTTCATTCTTTTCATATACGTGAACCTCATGGCCGTTCCGGGCCGCAAAGATGGAGGCCAGCATGCCGGCTGCGCCGCCGCCCACGATCAATACTTTACTCATGAAATAGATTCTCTCTTCCTCTTGATCAATCCGATACCGGATCAAAAACAGCGTCGGCGAAATTCGCCAACGCTGTCAGTGTATCACATTTTTGCCTTAGAGGCAAATCCTTTTGTCTTAGACCGGATATGCGCCGTTCTCTGCATCTGCCACGGTGGCATCCATCTTCTTCTGCTGTGCGTCTCTGTACTTGAAGAAGTCTGTAGCTACCTGCGGGAACAGTGCGTAGGTCAGAACGTCCTCCGGCTGCTCCTCGTACTGCTTCATCTCACTCTCCAGAGTCTCCAGCTCATTCGGAACCAGATCCGCCGGACGGCAGGTGATCACCTCTGCATCACCGATGCACTTCTTCTGCACTTCCGGATTAAACGGCTTTACGGTCTTTCCGTAGTGGCCGGAAAGCAGATCCTTGGACTCCTTGGTTACCATCTTGTAGCGCTCACCGCCTACGACGTTCATAACTGCCTGGGTTCCTACGATCTGAGAAGACGGAGTAACCAGCGGGCACTCACCGAAGTCCTTACGTACGCGCGGAACCTCCTCCAGCACCTCATAATACTTATCGGAAGCACCCAGATCCTTCAGCTGAGAGGTCAGGTTGGACAGCATACCGCCCGGTACCTGATACAGCAGGGTCTTGATATTTACGCCCAGGTTCTTCGGGTTCAGGAGGCCGCTTTCCAGTGCCTCATCACGCATGGGACGGAAGTAATCTGCGATCTCAGCCAGAAGCTTCTGATCATAGCCTGTGTCATAGGGTGTACCCTTGAAGGTCTCGACCATAACCTCGGTGGCCGGCTGAGAGGTGCCCAGAGCGAAGGGAGACATCGCGCAGTCGATAACGTCTACACCGGCCTCTACTGCCTTTAAGTAAGTCATGGAAGCCACACCGGAGGTATAATGGGTATGCAGCTGAATCGGGATCTTCACTGTCTCCTTCAGTGCTTTTACGAGCTCTGTTGCCTTATACGGAAGCAGCAGACCTGCCATATCCTTGATGCAGATGGAGTTTGCGCCCATCTCCTCGATATTCTTGGCCATGGTGGTCCAGTAATCCAGGGTATAAGCATCGCCCAGAGTATAGGACAGTGC
>CAVKIR010000020.1:4952-10807 GCA_963656395.1 Prevotella sp. CAG:279 | reverse complement strand
GAGTGCAAAATCCCATCGGCGAAGCCGATTCTCATGGATTTTGCATTCGTAACTGTTGCGAAGCATCCGAAAGGAGTTGCCAGTGGCAAGTCCTTAGGTGAAGGTACTGAACAGTTACGAACTAAATTTATGAAAACAGTTGGAATCATTGCGGAATACAATCCCTTTCACAAGGGACATGCTTATCAGCTTCGGAAAGCGAAAGAGCTTTCCGGGGCTGATTTTGCTGTCGTGGTGATGAGCGGTGATTTCGTTCAGCGTGGAGGGCCTGCTCTGACGGACAAATACCTGCGAGCCGAGATGGCACTGCGATCCGGTGCCGATCTCGTGCTGGAGCTGCCGACTGTCTATGCCACAGGCAGCGCGGAGACCTTCGCCCGGGGCGCAGTGAGCGTCTTAGAAGAGCTGGGCGTCATCGATATTCTCTGCTTCGGAAGCGAGGCAGGAGAGCTTTCGGAGCTTCTCCCCTATGCATGGCTTTTCGAGAAGGAGCCGCCCCTCTATCGGGCGTGTCTTCAGGCTTACCTGAAGCAGGGCTTTTCCTTTCCGGCGGCCAGAAGCCGGGCGGCAGAGGAGTATCGGAACAGCACGGAGCGGATTCTGCCCTGTTCCGCCGATGACGCAGACTGTCGAATGACAGCTTCCGTTCTGGATTCTCCGAATAATATCCTGGGTGTGGAGTATCTGCGGGCTCTTCTTCATAAAGAAAGCAGGATTCAACCGCTGACGCTAATGCGGGAGGCAGCCGGGTACCATGCGTTGACGCTGGATACGAGTATGGCATCTGCTTCGGCGATTCGAAATGCGCTCTCGGACGCGAAGACAAGCGATAAGTTCTCCCTGGATCCGGCAGTTGCATCGAAGCTTCCGGAGGCGTCGGCAGAGCTTCTGACCGAAGCGCTGCAACGCGGGGAGCTTCTTTTTCCGGATGATTTTTCTACACAGCTCTTTTACCGGCTGCTGACCGCTTCTGAAGCGGAATTGGCAGCTATGCAGGATGTAGGGGAGGAGCTGGCAGCCCGGATCTATCATAATCGCTTTGCCTTTACGACAGCGGAGGAGTTCACGGATCGGATCAAGACCCGTCAGGTCACCCACACGCGGGTGACGCGCGCACTCTGTCACATTTTACTGGGCTTTTCCCAGAAGGATCTGGAGGAGAAAAAAGCGGCGGATTATCCGGTCTATCTGCGGGCGCTGGGCTTTCGAAAAAGTGCCGGGGAGCTGCTTTCAGCCATCAAACGGGAGAGTGCCTCACCCCTTCTGGTGAAGACGGCGGATGCGGGGAAGCGCTTGACGGCCGAGCAGTATGCGTTATTCGAGCAGGACATGGCGGCGACTCATCTCTATGAGTCTGCGAAAACCCTGAAGACCGGCCGGCCGATGAGGCATGAATATACGCGCAGTCCGGTGATTTTGCCGTAATAAGGACAAAGGAGAAACTGCTTCGAGTATGCGCCATTGCATGGAACAAACCGTATCAATCGAATACGATGGATCCACGCTCTATCATTTCCTTCGGGAGGGCATGGGTCTCACAAAGAGGGAAATCAGTCGGGCGAAATTTCTGCCGGAGGGCATCTGTGTGGACGGAGAGCGAAAAAAAGTGACGGCGCAGGTTCGAGCCGGTCAGCTGGTAAGCGTGCAGACGGAGAGAGAAGACGCCGTGAGCGCCCACCTGCTGGCCTCGGACGCGGCGCTTGCGCTTCTCTATGAGGACGCGGATGTGCTTGTGGTCAACAAGCCCGCCGGAATCTCGGTGCATCCCTCCGGCAAGGAGACCTTCGCGGCAGATACGCTGGCAAACCGCCTGGTCTCTTATTTGCGAAATAAAGGGGAAGAGGGCATCATCCGTATCGTGGGGCGTCTCGACCGGGATACCTCCGGCGTGGTTCTGGCGGCTAAGAACCGGACGGCGGCAGCGAGACTCATGCGGCAGCGGGAACAGGGAATGCTCCATAAAACTTATCTGGCACTGACGGACGGTATTCCGAAGCCGGAGGAAGGAACGATTGAAGCATGGCTGGCTCCGAACCCATCGGATAAAACCCGGATGCAGACATGTTCGACAGGCGATGCCCGCGGAAAGTACGCTAAAACGCACTATGAGACTGTAAAGAAATGGGAATTTGAAAATGCAGCGCTTGTAAGGCTGTGTCTGGAGACAGGCCGAACTCATCAGATCCGTGTGCATATGCAAAGCATCGGCTGTCCGCTCCTGGGAGATCCGCTCTACGGAAAAGCGAACCGTAGTGACAAAATGATCCGCACAGCGCTCCACGCCGCTGCCCTGGATTTCCGCCAGCCCTTTAACGGCGAACCCCTGCATATCGAGGCGGCAATTCCGAAAGACATTGCGGGATTTATAACAGATATGTTAAAATAGCCGGAGACAGAACATAGAAAGAGAGTAATGCATGGGAAAATCTTTATATATCGCAGAGAAACCCAGTGTAGCGCAGGAATTTGCCAAGGCGCTGGGACTTCAGACCGCCCGAAAGGACGGCTATCTGGAGGGCGAGGACGCCATCGTGACCTGGTGTGTGGGACATCTGGTGACCATGAGCTATCCGGAGGCCTACGACGAACGCCTGAAGAAATGGAGTCTGTCCACGCTGCCGTTTCTGCCGAAGGAATTCAAGTATGAGGTAATTCCATCGGTGAAAAAGCAATATACCATCGTAAGCGGCCTGCTGAATCGGCCGGATGTGGAGACCATCTACGTCTGCACCGACTCGGGACGGGAGGGAGAATATATCTATCGTCTGGTGGAACAGATGGCGGGCGTCAAGGGAAAGAAGCGCCGTCGGGTATGGATTGATTCACAGACGGAAGAGGAGATCCTGCGCGGCATCCGGGAGGCCAAGGATCTGTCCGAGTACGACAATCTGGCCAGCGCCGCCTATCTTCGGGCGAAAGAGGATTATCTGATGGGTATCAATTTTTCCCGTCTCTTAAGCCTCAAATACGGCGACACCATTTCCCATTATCTGCAAACCCGCTATACGGTCATTTCCGTGGGGCGTGTCATGACCTGCGTACTGGGCATGGTGGTGCGAAGAGAGCGGGAGATCCGGGAATTCGAAAAGACGCCCTTTTACCGTGTGCTGGGGGATTTCGGACTCCACGGCCGATCCTTTGAGGGAGAATGGCGGGCGGTATCGGGTTCCGCTTACTGCGAGCCTCATAAATTATATAAAGAAAACGGATACAAGAAGAGGGAGGATGCGGAAAGCCTGATTCGGTATCTGGAAGCAGAGAAACCGGTGCAGGCCGTCCTGGCCTCTCTGGAGCAAAAGAAGGAGAAGAAGAATCCTCCGCTTTTATTTAATCTGGCAGAGCTTCAGAATGAGTGCTCCCGCCGCTTCAAGTTAAGTCCGGATGAGACTCTGCGGGTGGTGCAGGAGCTTTATGAGAAAAAGCTTGTGACGTATCCGCGAACCGATGCCCGGGTGCTCTCCACTGCTGTGGCAAAGGAGATCTACAAGAATCTCGGGGGCTTGCGCTCTTATAATAAGCTCTCGGAATATGCGAACGAAGTGCTGAACGGCACTGCCTGGAAGGGCATTGCGAAGACCCGCTATGTGAACGATAAGCAGATTACCGACCACTATGCCATTGTGCCGACGGGTCAGGGACTGGGAGCCCTTCGAAGCCTGCATCCGGTGTCGGAGCAGATCTATGAGGTCATCGCCCGGCGTTTTCTGGCAGTATTTTATCCGGCGGCCGAGTACCGGAGGGTGCAGCTGGTGACAGAAGTGCGGGGTGAGCGGTTTTTCTCAGGGTTCAGGGTTCTTCTGAAGGAAGGATATCTGAAGGTGCAGCCTCCCGGTGCATCGGAGGCTGCGAAGAAGAAGGCCGACGCGGAGAACGAAGAGACCGATGACGTGCGGGTGGATGCGGAATTTCTGGATCTCCTAAAGCATCTGAAAAAGGGCGATGCTGTGGAAGTAAGCGGCTTTCATATCAAGGAGGGCGAGACCTCACCGCCCAAGCGCTACAATTCCGGTTCCATGATTCTGGCTATGGAGAACGCAGGACAGCTCATCGAGGATGAGGAGCTGCGGGCACAGATCAAAGGAAGCGGCATCGGTACCAGTGCCACCCGTGCCGAGATTCTGAAGAAGTTAGTCAATAATAAGTACATTGCCCTGAATCAAAAGACCCAGATTATTACGCCGACTCTTTTAGGGGAAATGATTTTCGATGTGGTGCGGGCATCCATCTACGGGCTTCTGAATCCGGAGCTGACCGCCAGCTGGGAGAAGGGTCTGACCCAGATGGCCGAGGGCACCATCACCGAGGAATACTATATGCAGAAGCTGGAAAAGTATATCACGGACAAGACGCAGGCAGTGCTGGCAGCCGATTATCGGAGGGCCTTACGCCCCTGCTTCGACGCGTCCGCCCGTTTTTATAAAACCCGCAAAAGTGAGAAAAAGGAGACGAAAAAGAAATGAAAGCATTGGAAGTAAAGGAACTCTATACCTTAAGTGAGACCCTGGCTGCGCCCCTTCTTGAGCGTGTTACTTATCCCTGGGAGGCTTTGCCGAAGATCCATGATTTTATTCTGGAGCTGGGTGCGACCTTGTGTGAGGAGGAGTACGAGAAGCGTGGGGCGGATATCTGGATCGCCCGCTCCGCAAAGGTGGCTCCCACTGCATCTATCACCGGTCCCTGCATCATCGGGAAAGATACCGAGGTGCGCCACTGTGCTTTTATCCGCGGCAATGCGCTGGTGGGAGAGGGCGCCGTCGTCGGCAACTCCACGGAGCTGAAAAATGTGATCCTCTTCAATAAGGTACAGGTTCCCCATTACAACTATGTGGGCGATTCCATCCTGGGCTACAAGGCGCATATGGGAGCAGGCTCCATCACTTCAAATGTCAAGTCTGATAAAAAGCTGGTGAAGGTTCACACTCCCGAGGGCGATATCGAGACCGGCATCAAGAAGTTCGGCGCCATGCTGGGCGACGAGGTGGAAGTGGGCTGCGGTTCAGTCCTGAATCCGGGTACGGTCATCGGAGCGCATACGAATATCTATCCGTTGTCCTCCGTGCGCGGTGTGGTGGCGGCAGGCTCCATCTATAAGAAGCAGGGTGAGGTCGCTGAAAAGCATGAATAAGACAGAAAGCGGTGTGCTTCTTTCGGGAAGCATGCTGAAATGGCTTGCCATTCTCCTGATGCTCATCGACCATGTGGGCGCAAGCCTCCTCGAGGTCTTCGTCCTGAACGGCTACGGTGCTTCTCCCTTGGCCGGACTGGTGACAAATCCGGCCTTCTGGTGGATGGTCGATCGCATTTTGCGCTGTATCGGTCGCTCTGCCTTTCCGATGTTCTGCTTCCTGCTGGCGGAGGGTGCAGTGCATACCCAGGATATCCGACGTTATACAGGAAGGATGCTCGTGTTTGCTTTGGTTTCAGAGCTCCCCTTTGACCTGGCTCTTCGAAATCAGTTTCCCTGGTGGGCGCACCAGAATGTATTCTGTACGCTGGTGCTTGGCCTTCTGGTGATCTGGGTCTTTCAGAGAAGTGCCGGAAGAGAGTGGCGTGGCCTGGCGGCTCTGGCGATAGCAGCGCTCCTGGCAGAGGTCTGCAAGACAGATTACGGTGCCATCGGCGTCTTAGTTATCACAGTTCTGTATCTCCTGCGTGAAAAGAGGGCATTATCTCTGTTGGTTGCCTATATTTTGCTGGCTTTCAGCAGTCTGATAGAGCTCTACGCCCTCCCGGGTTTTCTGCTTCTGCTTCTCTATAACGGACAGCGAGGCCGCCAGCCAAAGCGCTTTTTCTATTGGTTTTATCCGGTACACCTGCTGATTTTATGGGCAGTTGGAAATCTAATACTGCCATAC
>CAVKIR010000020.1:0-4942 GCA_963656395.1 Prevotella sp. CAG:279 | reverse complement strand
GAATCATTCCTTCGACAGGCTTTTGAAATTCAGAAAGACTTATGCTTCAAAGATATAGGCTGCCTCAAAGCCCTCGCGTACCGCCGTGGCGATTCGGCCGCCCTTACGGGCGTCGCCTACGATATTTACCTGCGGGCAGCATGCTTCGAAGCTCTCCGCCAGAGCGGAGCGCGGGCGTACACCCAGAGCCAGAACCACGGAGTCTGCCGGGAGTACCACCTTGCTGTGGTCATCGGTCTTCTCAAGTGTTACGGTTTTTTCCTCAATGGAGAGAAGCTTATGCCCCGTATAGATGCCCGGGTTGTGGGGCAGGATCCGACTGAGCTCATCGTTTCGGATAGCACCGAAGATACCGGGACCCATCTCGGAAGCCATCTCCACGATGGAGACGGAGAGGCCGCTGCTTAGGAGCATCTCAGAGGTCTCCAGTCCGGTCAGGCCGGAACCGATGACAGCCACCTGTCCTGCGGGATGCACTTTACCGGTCAACACATCCTCCGCGGTGCAGACATGATTCTGCTGTATACCGGGCAGCGGCGGAATCACTGGCTCTGCTCCGCAGGCCACGACGATACCCACCGGGTGCAGAGCACTGACGAGTTCCGGTGTAGCGGCTGTACCAAGACGGATGTCTACGCCCAGATGACGGATCTGAGTCTCCATGGTTTCGGAAAGACGCGTCAGCTTATCCTTAAAGGCAGGCTTGTCAGCTACATTCAGCGTACCGCCGAGTTTGGCTTCTTTTTCGAATAATACCACATGAAACTGTCGCAAAGCCAGCACCCGTGCAGCCTCCATGCCGGCGGGTCCACCGCCCACTACGACAGCGGTCTTACCGGCGCCGTCCTTGCGAATATGGGAAAATACATCCTCCCGGGCAGTGCGGGCATTGATGGCGCAGCGAATCGGCAGTCCCTGACCCAGTACGCGTTCGCGGCAGTAGAGACAGCCGATACACTTTCGGATTTCGTCCGCATGGCCGGCCTTTGCCTTATTCATAAAGTCCGGATCCGCCAGCTGGGAACGTCCCAGACCCACGAAATCACAGACGCCCTCCTCCAGAAGAGACTCCGCGAAGTCCGGATCCTTGATAGTATTGGTGGCGATGACGGGGATGTGCAGAGCTTCTTTATAAGCTTTGGCTACATGCTTCTTCCAGCCGGACTGATAGGAGAAAGGCTCACAGTTGGCGTCGCCGTTCCTTGCACTTCCGTTGCTGATATTAATGGCGTCGATGCCGCAGCTTTCCAGATACTTTGCGATCTCCAGTCCATCCTCCAGGGTCAGGAAGCCCTCCACCGGCGTCATCTCATCGCCGCACATCCGGACGAGAATCGGAAAGCGAGGTCCTAACTTGGCTCGGATTCCGGCGATAATCTCCGCGATAAAGCGGCAGCGGTTCTCGACACTTCCGCCGTATGCGTCGGTTCTGCGATTATAATATTTACTGAAGAACTGAGCAATCAGATACCCGTGGGCGCCGTGAAGCTCCACAGCGTCATAACCGGCCTTCTGGCAGCGCACCGCAGCATCGATGAATTTTTGTTGGATACGCCGGATATCCTCGAGGGTCATTTCCTTCGGTACCGGCCTTCCGTCCGCGATTGGGACAGCACTGGGAGCCAGGTTCTGACGTCCGGTAAAGTTCGGATTGGAGGTCGCACCGCCATGGTGAATCTGGGCTGCGATCTTACAGCCGTAGAGATGAACCGCATCGGTCAGCTTCTCCATCTCCGCGATATGATAATCCCGGGAGATGCGGAGATTATGGATGGAGGGGATGCTGTCCACATCATCCACACCGGTGTATTCATGAATGATCATGCCGATGCCGCCCTTGGCACGCTCCTGATAGTAGCGGATCTGCCGCGGAGTGACGATGCCATCCTTGTCGGCCATATCGGTGGCCATCGGCATCATAATGCCGCGGTTTTTCAGAACCAGGGTTCCAATGCGGCCTTTTTCAAATAATTTCTCGTAACACATTGTAGATCTTCCTTTCTTTGTTCTGCGCATCTTTTTGCGCATATAGGTATCCCCGAAGGGGATTTCTTTAATTTGCGCATGTTTTTGCGCATACAGGGATCCCCGTAGGGGATTTCTTTGATCCTATTATCAACAATTTCCGCGCAGGACGCTAGAAGAAATTCCCTTCAGCATTGCCCGATCGATACTCTTTAAGCCT
Organism: Prevotella sp. CAG:279; assembly: GCA_963656395.1. GTDB lineage: Bacteria > Bacillota > Clostridia > Lachnospirales > Lachnospiraceae > Laedolimicola. Next base: position 2,757 of record CAVKIR010000020.1, on the reverse strand, counting down.
TTGAGCAGAGTATCCAGTTCTTCCTCAGTGGTAAATGCGCTTAAGCTGACCCGGACGGTGCCGTCAAATTCCCGATCCTTTAAGTGCTTATGGATGCGGGCAGCGCAGTGGTGTCCGGCCCGGACAGCGATATTCCATTCCTTATCGAGAATTGCGCCCACTTCATTTGCCCGGAATCCATCCAGGTTCAGGGAAATAACACCGGCCTGAAGCGTGGGCTCCGGTGCGCAGTAGAGATGCAGTCCCGGAATCTCCCGAAGCTTTGGAAGCAGATATTCCATCCGTTCGTCCTCGATTTGCTTTGGATTCACTGTCTTCAGCCATTTCAGGGAAGCCTGAAGGCCTGCGATGGCCGGCGTATCCATGCTGCCGCATTCCATTTTTTCAGGCATATAGCGGGGCATATCTTCACTTAAGGACTTCATGCCGTTCCCGCCGGCCAGAAGCTCTGTGAGATTGACGCCGTTTTTCAGAAGAAAGCCGCCGATGCCAAAGGGCGCGTAGAGGGTCTTATGTCCGGCGAAGGTAATGGCGTCAGCCCGAAGAGAAGAGAAGCGAAGCTTCAGAAGTCCCATGGCCTGCGCCGCATCCAGCAGTGTGAAAGCACCGTATTCCTTGGCCAGGAGAAAGATATCCCGAGCCGGAAGGATGTAGCCGGTCACATTGCTGACCGCGGTGACGCTGACAAAATCCGGCGGCGTCTCTCGGAACATGCTCTTTGTGGCTGCAAGATCGATGGAGAGATCCGCACAGAGCGGCAGCTCCAGAACCCGGATACCGACGCGCTTTTCGAGAAGCTTTAGGGGACGGAGCACCGCATTGTGCTCATAGGGGGACACATAGGCTACGGAATGCTCCGTCCATGTCAGCCCCTGGATAATCTGATTCAGAGCGATGGTCACAGACGGTGTCAGAATGACCTGTGCCTGTTCCCTGGCATCACAAAGGCTGATGAGCTGTTCCCGTACATTCCGGATCATGGCAGTCGCATCCCTGGCAGCCTGATAGGCGCCCCGACCTGCATTGACAGCTGCCGTGCGGTTAAACCGATCGACGGCGTCCCAGACACAGGCCGGCTTCGGAAAGGTTGTGGCACCGTTGTCAAGATAAATCATAGCATACATCTCCTCATTTGTGTAAGCAGCATCGACTCTAAATCGTCACCTGAAATATAAGTCGCGGATATATTCTACGGGCATCTCCTGACCGGTCCAGCGCTCGAATGCTTTGGCACCCTGGTGGAGTAACATACACATACCGTTAAAAGTATGACAATCAGCCTCTCTTGCCAGCCTTAAAAATTTGGTCTCTCTCGGTTCGTATATCACGTCACCAACCACAAGACCCGGATGGAAGAAGGAAGAATCCGAAATCAAAGAAGCGTCCGTCTGGGGAGCCATGCCCACAGAGGATGTATGAATCAGGATATCTGCATCGGCAAGCCGTTTTTTCAGACTGTCTTCATCTGCCAGATCGAAGAGCCGAATCTGACAGCTGCATTTTTCGTGAATCCGTTCTGTCTCCTCAGCGATGAAGCCCACGGAGGTCGATGACTTGCGGGCAAAGACGTCAATACAAGCCGCCCCGTCCAGAGCAGCCTGCGCCAGGATAGCGGCTGCTGCACCGCCGCTTCCCAGCATCACCAGATGCTTTCCGATGCAGGAATAACCGGCGTCCCGCATAGACTGCAGGAAGCCGTAGCCATCCGTATTGTCGCCGTAGAGATGTCCGTCCCGATTCACTACCGTATTGACTGCGCCGCTTAAAAGAGCCGTGTCCGAGAGGGTGTCCACCCGATCGTGCATCAGCCGCTTCAGGGGCATGGTGCAGTTCCAGCCTGCTGCACCGAGGGTAATCAGTCCGTCCACAGCCCGCTCGAAATGCGCCTCATCCACGGCAAAAGCCAGATAGGCGTAGTCCAGTCCCAGCTTTCGAAAGGAAGCATTGTGCATGGCCGGAGAGATGCTGTGTGAAACCGGATTTCCCAGTAAACAGGTAAGCTTTGTGGTACCTGTAATTTCGATTTTTTTGTCCATTTTATCACCTTTTACTTGAAGTTATTGTGAATTTCGTGTACACTTTTTACTAAGAGTACAAAAATTTTAATGAAAAGTCAATTGCATTTTCACGAAAGAAAATGTACCCGAATAAATACAATTTGCATCCCACTTTCGGGTAATTTCAACTTGATAAAATCTATCTATCACGTTATAATCGTATTGGATTGTTATGAAATTAACATATGGGTTGGCAAAGGGACAAAAGGAGGAACACAAAATGCATATGGTAGACGGAGAACACGGACATTGCCACGGACATGAGCACGAGCATACACATTGCCACGATCATGCACACGAACACAGCCACGAGGGCTGCGGCTGTGGCTGCGGTGAGCATAAGCCGGGAAGCGAGCAGGAGGCTCTGCTTTCCTATATGCTGGATCACAATAAGCATCATGCCGCAGAGCTGGCTGATGTAGCTAAGAAGTTCCGCGAGACAGGAAAGGAAGACGTGGCAGTGCAGATCGAGAAGGCCATCGAGAATTTTGACAAGGGCAATCTCTATCTGAGCCTGGCGCTTTCCTTAGTTCAGTAAAGACAGAGGATAAGGAGGCATCCGTATGTGTTTGGCCACAGTATATAGGACGGTAAAGGATACGGAAGAGGTAGTTCTGAAGAACGTCAGCAAGATCTATGTGGAAGGTGATTCCGTACGCATGATCGATATCATGGGCGCAGAGGTTACCGTGGAGGGAAC
>CAVKIR010000019.1:0-10815 GCA_963656395.1 Prevotella sp. CAG:279 | reverse complement strand
GTACTCGATAAAGGTCTGTCCTGTCTCCTGACTGAAAATGGTGCTGAAATGATTCGGGCTTAAGTTCACGGATGCTGCCACCGTGTTCAGGGAGATATCTTCTTCGTCATAATGCTCCCCAATATAATTCCGCGCGTCCTTCAAAAGCGAGCTGTATTTCTTCCGGGCCTGCCCCTCCTTCAGGGAAATTGCTGCCTCCAGCACCTTTTGCAGATACCCCTTCAACGCCTCCGGGAAGCTGAATAATTCAGGCATTTTCTGAAAATCCCCGCACTGGGCTGCCAGCTCACCGGATCCGATGCCCAGCTCCTCCAGAAGTCTGGCCGCAGCGAAATAGGTATCCATAATGACATATTGGCGGAACATCAGGGACTGCACATTCTTCTCTCCCAGGCTTGCCAGATAATCCTCGACGAAATGCTCCGCGTCGTCCTTAAGTCCGGTCCTTAAGAAGCGATCGACAGCTCTTCGATCCAGATGATCCACATTCAGATCGTTTAGGGCAAGCTCCCGATCCACCGCACTGTTTTCCGCCTCTCCGTCGCTTTTTACAATCTGATTATGCTGCTTCAGATATCGGTAGGCAAAGGCCTTGCTGGCAGAACGAAAGCTGTATTTCAATTCGCTTAGGCGCTTGACGCTATTTCCGATACCGCCGAAATATTCCAGTCCCTCTCTTGCCTCCAGTGCGGTTCGAAGCATGCCGGAAAAGCGCTCCTCCAGCTCCTCCATGGAGCTCTGGCCGGTCTCCTTCAGGATGAAGGCCCAGCCCTCCAGACCCCGCTCAATCATCAGAACCTCCGGCATGGTCTCCACCAGCTCCTCCATATCCCGGGTCACCCGGTTCTGCTCCTCTGAGTAGCCTTCGGTCCGGCCGTCTTCGAACAGCTGGAATAGAAGAATATTGTAGCCATTGGCCGCCAGCTCCATGTGAAGCTCCAGTCCCTCCTTCAGAAGGGCAGATACCGGTTGGCTGCCGTCCACCAGCTTTCGGAAAAATTTCTGGCGTTCCAGCTGCAGATTTTCCCGGCGCTCCCGTTCGAAGGTTTCCAGAAATTCCCTCTGCTGCTGTTCTTCCTTCACCTTCTCCCCTACCCGCTTCACAGCCTCCAGAAGCTGCGCACCGGATAAGGGCTTCACCAGATAATCGGTGATGCCGATGCTGATGGCCTCCTTAGCGTAGTCAAATTCGTCGTAACCGCTTAAGATCATAATCTTGATTTCCGGCATTTCCTGTTTCACCAGACGGCTCAGCTCCAGGCCATCCATAAAAGGCATCTTGATATCGGTAATCAGGATATCCGGCCGGGTTTTCTGAATCAGCGGATAAGCCAGCTCACCGTCGCCGGCTTCCCCCACGAAGGAAAAGCCCTCCTTTTCCCAATCGATGTTATTTTTGATGCCCTCCCGCATGATGACCTCGTCTTCTACCAGAAATACTTTTAACACGCCTGTTACCCCTCATTTTCCACATTTCTGAAAAAGAGGAGCCGCGACTGCAGTCTCCTCTTTTTCATTGTAACTCTTTCCCTTTTATCTTTCCCTTTTATCTTTCGCTTTTATCTCAGATGCTCCACGGCTGCATGCTCGATGGCCAGGCCCTCGGTATAGCGCGCCAGGAATGCATCGAAGCCCTTCACATCCTCCGGATCCGGAGCGAGGGTCTCGCCCTTCTCTCCTGCGAATACCCGCTCATTCAGGTAGGCACCCAGGCTCTCACCCTCCTGCTTTTCTCTCATATAGGCTGCCAGAAGAGCGATGCCCCATGCGCCGCCCTCGCCTGCGGTCTCCATGACGGTCACCGGCACATCCATCGCTGCCGCCATGATACTCTGGCCTACACCCCTGGTCTTGAAGAGTCCGCCGTGACCCATGACCTCATCGGCCTCTACGCCCTCTTCCTTGAACAGAATGTCCAGGCCGGTCTTCAGTGCGCCAAGAGCGGTATAGAGATGTACCCGCATAAAGTTCGCCAGGTTAAACCTGGCTTCCGGTGTGCGGACAAAGAGCGGTCTTCCCTCTTCAAAGCCGGTCAGATGCTCACCGGAGAAATAGTTGTATGCCAGCAGGCCGCCGCAGTCCTTATCTGCCTCCAGAGCCTTGCTGTACAGGGTTCCGAAGAGCTCATTCATATCTACCTTCATGCCGAAGCTTTCAGCAAATTCCCTGAAAAGGCCTACCCAGGCATTCAGGTCGGAGGTACAGTTGTTGCAGTGCACCATACCTACCAGGCTGCCGTCCGGGGTGGTCACCAGGTCGATCTCCGGATGTACCTTCTTTAATTCATGCTCCAGCACGATCATTGCAAAGACGGAGGTTCCGGCGGATACATTTCCGGTTCTCTGGGCTACGCTGTTCGTCGCCACCATACCGGTGCCGGCGTCTCCCTCGGGCGGACACATAGGAATGCCGCTCTCCAGCGCTCCGGTCGGGTCAAGGAGCTTCGCACCCTCTGCTGTAAGGGTTCCTGCATGCTCGCCGGCATTCTGTACCTTCGGCAGGATCTCGCGGATATTCCAGTGATAACCCTTTTCTGTCACCTTTTCCTGGAACATATCCAGCATCCGCGCATGAAACTGCTTCGTCGCCGTATCGATGGGGAACATACCGGAAGCCTCACCTACGCCCAGGGTCTTCTCACCGGTGAGCTGCCAGTGGATGTAGCCGGCCAGCGTGGTCATAAAGCGGATCTCAGGCACATGCTCTTCGCCCTTCAGCATGGCCTGATACAGATGGGCGATGCTCCATCTCTGGGGAATGTTATACTGAAACAGCTTCGTCAGCTCCTCGGAAGCCTCGCCCGTGATGGTATTTCTCCAGGTGCGGAACTCTGCCAGCTGCTTATCATCCTTATCGAATACCAGATAGCCGTGCATCATGGCGCTGATGCCGATGGAGCCGACCTTCGTAAGCTCCACGCCGTATTTTGCCTTGACATCCTCCTTCAGAGAAGCATAACTGCCCTGCAGTCCCTTCCAGACCAGATCCAGGGGATAGGTCCAGATGCCGTCGTGCAGCTGGTTCTCCCAGTCGAAATTACCTACGGCGATGGCCTTATGGCTCTCATCCACCAGAACGGCCTTGATACGGGTGGAACCCAGTTCAATACCAAGGGATGTTTTCCCGTTTAAAATAGCATCTTTTCCTGTACTCATTGCATATCCTCCACATTTATTCGTGTATTTGTTGCTTTCCTTTTGATTTCTACTCTATATATACAACAAATTGCACAATACGTCAATGCAGGAAAAGAAAAAGCAATACAACTTTCTGCGAAAAGTTGTATTGCTTTTTGACTTCTCTTTGGAATTGACCTCTTTTTACTGCTTTAGATTTACATCCAGCTGATTGAAGGGAATCTCGATGCCCTGTTCATCAAAGGCCAGCTTGATCTTCTCGATGAGCTCCCACCGGACTGCCCAGTAGTCATCCGGGGAGACCCAGCAGCAGATCTTCAGGTTCACGGAGCTGTCGGCCAGTTCATCGACCACCACCAGGTTCTTCTGATCCTTCAGCACCTCCGGCTGGGCGTCAATCAGCTGCAGGCAGACCTCCTTGGCCAGCTTCAGATCTGCGGTATAGCTGATGCCCACGGTAATGTCGATGCGCCGCTTCTCCTCGGCGGTGACATTGACCAGGCTGCTGTTGGACAGGGTGCCGTTCGGAATCACGACCTTTTTATTGTCGATGGTGAGGAGGGTCGTATAGAAGGTCTCGATCTTCGTGACCTGGCCTTCCAGATTGCCTCCGGTATAGATGATATAATCACCGACCTTGAAGGGCTTGATAAGCAGAATCAATACACCGCCCGCAAAATTCGACAGGCTCCCCTGAAAGGCCAGACCGATGGTCAGACCTGCAGAGCCCACCAGAGCCATGACCGAGGTGGTATCCACGCCGATACCGTCAGCCAGGAACATAATCAGCAGGAAATACAGAATTACCTTAATCAGGGAATCCATAAACTGGGTCACACCGACGTCCGCTCCGGCTCGTCCCATAGAGCGGCGGACAAGCTTCCGCACTGCCTTTATGAGCCTGCTGCCCACAAAGAACAATAGAATGGTCAGCAGAAGCCGCAGTCCAAAATTGATCACCTTCGGAAGATACATGTCGATGTATTCCTGGGTTTTACTGATCTGCTCGGTTACATTTTCAATATTCTGCGTAATCTGTTCCGATACATCCTGTGTAGCGGTGATCGTCGCTAATAACATCATGCTTTTTTCTCCTCCGTGCATCGAAATACGGATACGCCCATGGGCGGAACCGTGATCTCGATGGAATCCTCAAATCCGTCACACTCGGATTTCTTTGAGCGCTTTACCCGCTTATTGCGCACATCGGTGCCGCCGTACTGCTCGCTGTCGCTGTTAAAGATCTCCTTATACTTGCCTTCAAAGGGCACGCCGATTTTATGCTTCTCATAGACCAGGGGGGAGAAGTTGCATACCACAAGCAAGGTCTCGCCCTCCGCCTTTCGCAGGAATACCAGCATATTTTCATTGGCTGAGATATTGTTGATCCACTGAAAGCCCTCCGGCGTGCAGTCTCCTGCGTAGAGAGCCGGGTGTGCCTTCACAAGGCCGTTCAGAGCCTTCACGTAGCCCTGCATATCGCTGTGATCCTGATACTGCAGGAGATCCCAGTCCAGGCTTTCCTTCGCGTTCCACTCGTCGAAGGTGGCAAATTCCTGTCCCATGAAGAGGAGCTTCTTGCCCGGATGCATGGCCATGAAGCCGTAGGCTGCCCGCAGGTTATTCAGCTGGGAATCCCGGTCTCCCGGCATCTTTCCCACCATCGGGGACTTGCCGTGTACGACCTCGTCGTGGGAGAGGCTTAAGATAAAGTTCTCGCTCCAGGCGTAGATGAAGCTGAAGGTCAGCTCGCCGTGGTGGTAGCCGCGAAATACCGGGTCATAGTGCATATAGCCCAGAAAATCGTTCATCCACCCCATGTTCCATTTGAAATCAAAGCCCAGGCCATCGTGCTCCAGCTCTCCGGTCACCTTCGGCCAGGCTGTGGATTCCTCGGCAATCAGAAGTGCCCCGTCTTCCCGCTTCTTATAGATGGAATTCAGGTGCTTCAGAAACTCGATGGCCTCCAGATTCTCCTTGCCGCCGTAGATGTTCGGGATCCACTCGCCCTCATTTTTGCCATAATCCAGATAGAGCATCGATGCCACCGCGTCCATGCGGATGCCGTCGGCGTGGTACTTCTCGGTCCAGAACAGGGCATTGGCAATCAGGAAGTTCTTGACCTCCGGTCTGCCGTAATTGTAAAGAAGGGTGCCCCAATGGGGATGGGTGCCCTGTCTTGGATCCAGATGCTCATAGAGACAGGTACCGTCGAAGCCCGCCAATCCGAAGGCATCCCTTGGAAAATGAGCCGGTACCCAGTCCAGGATCACGCCGATACCCTGCGCATGCATATAATTCATGAAATATTGGAAGTCCTCCGGCGTGCCGTAACGCGCTGTAGGCGCATAGTAGCCGGTCACCTGATAGCCCCAGGACTCATCCAGCGGATGCTCCATGATCGGCAGCAGCTCCACATGGGTGTAGCCCATCTCCTTTACATAGGCGGCAAGCTGCGGCGCCAGCTCCCGGTAGGTATAGAATTCCTGCGAATCCTCCGCCTCCGGATCCGGCTTTCTCCAGCTTCCCAGATGCACCTCATAGATCAGCATCGGTGCCTTTTTATAATCGGTCGTCTTCCGCTGCGCAAGCCATTTTTCATCTGTCCAGGAAAAGCCGGTCAGATCGGTGATGACTGAAGCCGTACCCGGCCGCAGCTCCGCCGCATTCCCATACGGATCCGCCTTCAGCATCGGCAGCCCCTGCTTCGTCTTGATCTCGTATTTGTAGCAGTCTCCCGCTTTGACGCCCGGGATAAAGAGTTCATGGATGCCCGCCTCTTTGATCTGCACCATCGGATGCCGGCGGCCGTCCCACAGGTTAAAGTCGCCCACGACACTGACGCGCGCTGCATTCGGCGCCCAGACTGCAAAATATGTACCCTCGATGCCGTCGATGGTCATGGGATGGGCTCCCAATTTCTCATAGATGGTATAGTGAATGCCTTTTCCAAATTCTTCCAGATCTTTTTTCGTAAATACCTGCGGCCGGAACCGATAGGTATCCTCCAGCTCCTGTACAGTCTCATTGTCATAGGTAACCCGGAAGTGATAGTTCGGAATCCTCCTTCCCGGAAGCAATGCCGCGAAGAAGCCCGCATCGTCCACGCGTTCCATCGCCACGGTCTTCCCTGTATCCTTCCACACCACTTCCATCCGGACGGCTGTCGGCAGAAAGGCCTGAATCAGGATGCCGCCCTTTTCCTTGTGGGGACCTAAGATCTCCTGCGGCTCATTCTCCTCCGAATACACCAGGGCCTCGATACGCGGCCAGTTCATCAGTTCGTACAGCTTCTTGTCCATAACCTTCTCCTCCTTATGCGATAAAACCCGTGTTAAATCAGGCCATATCTCTCCAGTGCATGATAGATGCCATCCTCCCACATACCTTCTGTCCGGTAGGGTGCCTTCGCCAGAACCTGCGGCTCCGCATTCCCCATGGCTGTGCCGTACTCCACATACTGCAGCATCTCCACATCGTTGGGGCCGTCACCGAAGGCGTAGGTATGTTTAAGCGGAATCTCCAGCTCCTCCAGAAGAATGCGGATGCCGTCGGCCTTGGAGATGCCCTTCGGCATCATTTCCGTAAAGGGCTGTGCCTCGTAGCGAGCCAGCTCAAAGGCTCGGGACAGCTCCGGTACCAGCTTTTCGAAGGCGTCCATATCCGAGATCCGCACGGTCACCTTGCAGACCCGGTCGTTCATCAGATCCATCTGCTTCAGGCGCTCCGGGTATTCCGTCCTCAGGCGCTTCAGAATCTGAAAATACTCATAGCCCCGTTCGTCCTCCAGCCGGCAGCTTAAGTATTCCGGTCCCTCCAGTACCGCCCAGCAGCTGATTTTCTCGAGCCGCGGCACCGTCTGCATCAGAAGCGCATTCGAAAGCAGCTCATCCCGCAGCACCTTGTCTCCTATCTCCACCCGGGTGCCTGCACCGCTGATGATACCGTCATGGGGCAGGGAAAGCACCTCCGGGAACAGAGACGAAACCGGTCTGCCGGTGCAGATAATGACGATGTGGCCATTGTCCCGGAGCTTCTTCATAGCGTCTCGCGTGCTCTCCGGTGTCCCTTTTTCGAACTCATAAATGGTTCCGTCTATGTCAAAAAATACGATCTTTTGCTCACTCATAGCTTCAGAAAATCCTCCTCGGAAATAATCGGGATGCCCAGCTCTTTGGCCTTTTTATTCTTCGATGAAGAAGAGGTCGTATCGTTGTTGATCAGATAATCGGTCTTGCCGGTGACGCTGCCGGTCACCTTGCCGCCCCGCTTCTCGATCTGCGCCTTCAGCTCATTCCGATTTGCGAAATGATTCAGACTTCCGGTGACTACGAAGACCTTTCCCTTCAGATCCTGGTCATCCGCCACCTCTTCCTTCACAAGTGTCAGCTCAGAAAGCAGGTGTTCGAAGCGCTCCCGCTTCCCTGCATCCCGAAAATAAGCCGTAAAGCTTCCGGCTATGACGGCACCGATGCCGTCGATGGCCGCCAGAGCCTCCTCATCCGCTGCCATCACCTGTTCTGCGTCATCCCCGAACTGTCTGCAGATCAGCTTTGCGCCGGATAAGCCCACATTCGGGATGCCCAGACTGTAAATGACCTTCGAAAGGGTGGTGGTTCTGGCCCGCTCAATGCCGGTTATCAGGTTCTCATAGGACTTTTCGCCGAAGCCCTCCATCTCCACGATCTCCGTCTTATGCGCACGCAGCTTGAAGATGTCCGCAAATTCGTGAATGAAGCCGCGGCCGATAAACTTCTCCAGACTGGCCTCGGACAGACCCTCGATATTCAGGGCGTCCCGGCTCACGAACAGGGTGAAGGATTTGATCTTCTTCGCCTGACACTCCGGGTTCGTGCAAAAAAGAGACTCTGCGTCTCCCACCTTTCGAAGCTCCGTGGTGCCGCCGCAGACCGGACAGGCCGTCGGAATATCCCGGACACCGCTTCGGGTCTTATTGTCCGCGATCTGCGGGATAATCATATTCGCTTTGTATACTTCGATGGTATCTCCGACGCCCAGCTCCAGGCCGCGCATGATGCTGATGTTATGGACACTGGCCCGGCTCACGGTGGTTCCTTCCAGCTCCACCGGCTCGAAGATGGCCACCGGATTGATAAGGCCGGTTCGGGACGGGCTCCACTCGATCTCTGTAAGAGTCGTCTCCCGGATCTCATCGGCCCATTTGAAGGCCATGGAATTGCGGGGAAACTTCGCCGTTCTTCCCAGGGACTCACCATAGGCAATGTCGTCGTACAGGGCCACCAGACCGTCGGAGGGATACTCGTTGGTCTCGATGTGCTCCGCAAACCAGTCCATGGCTTCCGGCAGGGTGGCGCCGGTGACTGCCTTATATTCTACCACATCAAAGCCCTGATCCCGAAGCCACAGGAACTGCTTCTCTCGGGAATTCGCAAAGTCCACGCCCTCAGCCCGCACCAGAGCAAAGGCAAAGAAATGGACGTTTCGCTTCGCTGTGATTGCATTGTTCAGCTGCCGCACGGAGCCGCTGCAGAGGTTCCTGGGATTCTTATATCTGGCATCTGCCTCGGGGATCTCCTCATTGATCCGCGCAAACTCCTGATAGCCGATGACTGCCTCGCCCCGGAGCACCAGCTCGCCCCGGAACGGGATCCGCAGGGGCACATTTTTAAATACCCTTGCATTATTCGTGATGACCTCGCCCACTTCGCCGTTGCCCCGGGTGACGGCTTTTTGAAGCTCGCCGTCCCGATACGTCAGCACGATGGTCAGGCCGTCCAGCTTCCAGGACAGCAGGGTGCGGTGGTCTCCGATCCAGGCGGCAAGGGCATCCCGATCCTTGGTCTTGTCCAGGGACAGCATGGGGCTCTCGTGGCGCTCCTTGGGCAGCTCACTTAAGACCTCATAGCCCACATGGGCCGTGGGACTTCCGGCCAGAACGGTACCGGTCTCCTGCTCCAGAGCAGCCAGCTCATCATACAGTGCATCATACTCATAATTGCTCATGAGCTCCCGCGCTTCCTGATAATAGGCTTTGCTCGCTTGATTCAGCTTTTCCGTCAGCTCTTTCTGACGCTTCTTCTTATCTTCTATCGTACGCATACGTCGTCTTCCTAATTTTTTGAATCCTTCAGAAGCTCCTGAAGCTCTGCCATCTCCCGGTCGCCTACCTTCCGCCAGGTGCCGGGCTTCATTCCCTTCAGTTCGATGTTCAGAACGCGGATACGCTTCAGGTGCTCCACACGGTAGCCGAGGGTCTCGCACATCCGGCGAATCTGCCGGTTCAGCCCCTGTGTCAGCACAATGCGGAAGCTGCATTTCCCAAGTTTTTCCACTTCGCAGGGGCGGGTCACTGCATCCAGCAGAACCTCTCCCTTTTCCACCTTCCGAATCCGCACGCCGGCAGCCATCTTCTGCAAAAAGGCGTCGGTCACGGGCTTATTGACCCGCACCAGGTATTCCTTCTCATGATGGTTCGTGGAACGCATCATCCGGTTCACGAGGCTGCCGTCATTGGTCATGAGAATCAGACCTTCTGAATCCTTGTCCAGTCTTCCGATGGGGTAGATGCGGCTGGGATAACCCACGTAATCCACGATATTGCGCTTCTCCCGCCGATCGGTGGTGCAGATGACGCCGGGCGGCTTGTAGACTGCCAGCAGAATCTGCTCTTCTTTCTCCCCGCCGAGAATCGCATCGCCCACCTGAACCTTCTGCCCGGGATGAACGCGCTGTCCCATCCGGGCCGGCTCCCCGTCCACCAGCACCTTGCCCGTCTCGATCAGTCTGTCCGCTTCTCGCCTCGAGCATACGCCGGCTTCACTCAAATATTTATTCAGACGAATTTCTTCCATATTCTCCTCCTGCCTGTTAGAAAGAATCCTGCTCGCAGAATTGTGGAGCAATTTCCTATAAAGCAAAAAATAAGCAGTGGCAAATGGATTTTAAAATCCATTCACCACTGCCTATTATACTGGATCTCTCCGTCAGAAGCAACAAAGAATCCAGACCAATCCTATGCGATTAGCAAACGCCCTGTGCCAGCATCGCGTTTACGACCTTCTCGAAGCCTGCGATGTTCGCACCTACCACGTAGTTCTTTGCATAGCCGTAACGCTCTGCTGCGTCTGATGCATTGTGGAAGATATTGATCATGATGTTCTGAAGCTTTGCGTCTACCTCCTCGAAGGTCCAGCTCAGACGCTCGCTGTTCTGGGACATCTCCAGTGCGGAGGTCGCTACGCCGCCTGCATTGGAAGCCTTGCCCGGTGCAAACAGAAGGCCATGCTCCTGGATATACTGTGTCGCCTCGAGTGTGGTCGGCATGTTCGCACCCTCTGCCACTGCGATACAGCCATTTGCTACCAGAGTCTTCGCATCGTCCAGCAGAAGCTCGTTCTGGGTCGCGCAGGGAAGAGCCAGGTCTACCTTTACGCTCCATACGCCGCGTCCCTCATGGTACTCGGAGTTCGGACGATACTTCTTGTACTCAGTCAGGCGGGCACGATTTACCTCTTTGATCTCCTTTAAGGCTGCTACGTCGATGCCTTCCGGATCGTATACCCAGCCGTTGGAATCGCTGCAGGTCAGTACCTTGACGCCCAGCTGTGAAGCCTTCTCGATGGCGTAGATCGCTACATTGCCGGAGCCGGATACTGCTGCGGTCTTGCCTGCGATATCGATGCCGTTGGCCTTCAGC
>CAVKIR010000018.1:5844-11057 GCA_963656395.1 Prevotella sp. CAG:279 | reverse complement strand
TGACAGAGACGATGCTGGTAAGACTCGGCCTGACGACCTCCGGTGCTCTGAAAAGCGATCAGGATAAGAAAAAAATAAATGCCATGGGCGATGAACTGCAAGGGGAGCTCGATATGTATATGGGGCTCTGCCGCGAGGAATTACAGAAGGGAAATGCAGTTCCCTTACCGGATGCCGCCATGGAGGAGCTTTTGGGAGATGCGGTAGCCTACTATGAGAATCCGCAGGCTGTCGAACTGTCGAAAACAGATCTGCATGATCCGATGGCCTATTACGATACAAAGTATATGAAATCCTTATCGGAGGATCCGGAATATATGGCGAACCTGTCAAAGCAGGTGGCAGAATCCAGACAGAAGTATGAGAAGAGTCTGGATTTCGTAAAGCAGGATCTGGGAAGCAAATATGGGGATTACTTTTCCGCGAATGGCCTGAAGAAGCTGGGAATTCCGAACTATTATCCGAAGGCGACAGAGCCGAAACGAATCTGGAGTGCACTGGATCCCTATGAGAAGGATGCCGAGGGGAATGTAACGCCGGAGACCATGGCTGGTTATAAGCAGAATGAGCGGATCATGGAGCTCCTCTTCAGCCCCAATGCGGAGGATCGAATCGCGGTTATGGCCAAGATGTATCTGCGGCTGGGCAAGTTCTATACAGACGGAATGCCTCTGACAGAATCTACCATTCTCCTGGCTTATAAGAGAGAAGCAGATTCGAATACCCTGTGCTCGACCCGGAATATCCTGGATGACATGCTGGCCAGTGAATTGGAGCGCGATGCAAACAATCCGCTGGTGAAGTACATGAAGCAGATGGAGATGTCAAAGGTAGAAACCGGTGTCGCTTACGTGGGAGAATATATCCAGGGCTCCCAGGGATATACGGTGGACGGAGTTCCCTTCGAGGGAACCGAGGCGGAGCGTGAGAACTTCAAGATGGTGCAGAGGATGACCAAGGAAGGCATCATGGAGGGCCTGAAGGGTGACATCGAGGCAGAGAAGAAGGAAAACCGCGGTCATATAATGATGAAAAATCTCGTCATGGAGGACAGCTTAAAGGAGCTGTGCAGGAAAAAGGGCCTGAATTTCGATTAAAATCGTATAGGTAAAGGAGAGGCAAGATGCCGAAGGAAGATGTATTACAGAAACAGAAAAAAGTAGAAGTACAGAAGATGCCGGAGCAGCAGTTTCTGGAGGATCAGGAGCAGTCCACGCTTCTCCAGGGCTTTCTGCCGGATGAGAAGCAGCTGGACTTCGAACAGCAGCTGCAGGAGCAGAAGGAATTCCTGGCCACCTCCCAGGATGTGGAGAATCTGCGTACCCTGAATACCTATATGGCGAACCGCAGTCAGCAGGCCTGGGCGCAGAATTATGATGAATATGCACAGCTGGCGGGGCAATTGAATCAAAGGTTTCGCACCCAGTATTATTACGATACGAAGCATTCGAACTGGGCGGAGCTGGAGCAGCAGGCCCGGGATACGCTGGCACAGGTCATGGAGCGGGATGCCCAGCAGCAGAAGATCAAGGAGAATACCAGCTTCGCAGGCATCGACGAGACGATCGATGCCATCCTGAAGGATCGCAATATCTTTACCGATTCCGGCATGTATCGGGGAATCCGGGAGACCTGTGAGAAATACAAGGCAGAGAAGGTGAGCCTGAAGAAGAGACTGGCCATTCTGGAGGAGCTCCAGGGAAAGGTTCGCACCTATACGGAGCTACGCTATAAGAAGGACGGCTACAGCACCAAAAAGGGTGCGCGCCGTATGGAATGGATGACGAAGCTTCTGGCCATGATCAGCGGCGTGCAGGGGTCTATGCTGCCGGAGATCGCAGAATTCGCTGAGCGGATGAGCGAGAATGCAGAGCAGCGCTCCCGAACCAAGGAAGATATGGATAAGTATCTGGTGGATGAGAAGAATGCCATCGCACAGACAAAAACCAAGATCACCTCGGATCGCTACGTGGATCTGATGCTGTATTATGAGCGGGATAAGAATGGGGAAGTGACAGAAGCAACCCGGGCGAATTATGAAGAAAATCTGGATGTCCTGCACAAGCTGGGGAACGGGGATTTCACCCGGGAGAACCAGGAGAAGCGCATCAGTGCCATCGTAAAGATCTATCAACGGCTGAAGCAGTTCTTTATCACAGAGGACGAGTTTACGGTAGATAAGGCAAAGGAATGGTTTCGGAAGAGATTGGATACCAAGGGCTTTACCACCGTCTATAATACCTTCAATGACCTGGTGACAGACGAACGGGATCGGTATCGTGCTCACAATGTGCCGGTGGATGAACGAATCCAGTACATGGTCAGCCAGTCCTCCAGTCAGCTCCAGATGTATTTCAGTATTATGACAGAGGCCATGCTGGTTCGCATGGGCATGAATTCAGCCGGACGGCTGGACAGCAAGCAGTCAAAGAAAAAGATCAAATCCATGGAAAATGACCTGCAGGGCGAACTGGATGCCTACCTGGAGATGAGCCGTCAGGAGATGGCAAAGGGAGATTATGACCAATTGCCGGATGCGGCTTTGGAGGAACGGCTGCGTGATTACGACCCGGATTGGTGGGCGAATGACACGATGGACGCATTTGACGAGGAGCACATGCAGAAATTATCCCAGAACAAGGAATATATGGATGCGCTCTCCAAGCAGGCTTCGGAAAACAAACAGAAGATAGATAAGAACATGGATTTCGTGATAGCGGATCTGAAGGATCAATACGGAGATTATTTCAGCCTCACGGGACTGCAGAAGATGGGAGTGCCCGCCTATTGGAGAAATGCACAGGTATCCAGAGTCTGGAATGCACTGGATCCCTATGAAAAGGATGCCGAGGGCAATGTAACGCCGGAGACCCTGGCGAACTACCAGCAGAATGAGAAGATCATGAAGCTCCTCTTCAGTCCCGATGCAGAGGATCGAATCGCGGTTCTGGCGAAGATGTATCTGAGACTGGGCAAGGTCTTTACAGACGGAATGCCCATTACGGAAGCCTCGATTCTGCAGGCCTATAATCTGAACGTCACTACGAATACCATGAGCTCCGCGCGAAATGTTCTGGATGATATGCTGAGAAATGAGCTGGTGCGGGATGCAAATAACGAGCTGGTGAAGTATATGAAGTGGATCAGCGGATCCAAGGTAGAGAGCAATATTTTGCAGCTCGGAGATTTCCTCCAGGGAGAAAGAGGATACCAGCAGAACGGAACTCCCCTTAAGGGCACAGAAGCAGAGATTGAGAATTACAAGATGGTACAGCGGATGACGAAGGAAGGCATCCTGGAAGGCCTGAAGGAAGAAATAGAGCTCGAAAAGCAGGAAAACGGCGGCCGTATCATAACCATCATTCCGGCCATGGAGGAGCGCCTGAAGGAGCTGTGCAGGAAAAAGGGACTGAATTTTGACTAACGGCGGAAAGGAGAAAAGAGATGCCCGGAGACGGATATATCACCAGATCCAATAAAAATCTATTTCAAAAAGAGGGTCCGGGGAAGCTGGAGGAGGATCCGCAGCTTCTGCAGCAGCAGAAGAGCAAGGTGGCCATGGAGGAGCTGGATGAATACCAGAAGATGACCACGCAGCAGGAGACACTTCAGAAGAATAAGCGTACAGGCTGGAGGAATAAGCGAACCATCGAGGATTCGACGCTGATGAAGAATGTAAAGGCCTCCATGACAGCACTGACGAACTTCTACATGGAGAAGGAGGTGCCGGCGGACGAAGAGAGCTACAAGGCGCAGTTAGACGAGCTCGGAAAGCTCTATGCGCAGCTCATCTATGACTGCAATGTCTACATCGATCAGAGAGATACCTTCCTGAAGATCTTCCATTCCGGTCAGGGCTACGAGCGGCTCTGCATGGTTCGAACCATCCAGGGAAAGTCCAATGTAGAATTCGCCCGCTACCGCACCCGTTCCCGGAAGGTGTTCGAGGACTGTCAGAATCTGGAAGAAGGACAGGAGCGGCCTCTGTGGATCAATGTACTGGCCGAGGCCCGGACGGAGCATATCGACCTTCGCAAGAGCCCGGAGGGCTCCGTCAGCTACATGGGCGGCAACACCAGCAGCGTCATCCGTCTCCAGAGCGAGAACGGCAAGGTCGGCTTCATCAAGGAAAATGAATACAACATCCGACCCGGCCATGAGATGCTGAAGGAGCGGTACCGAGAGGGCTTTACAGAGCTGGAAGAATACAAGGAAGCCCTGACGACCGGGGCGACGGAGGAGCAGCTTCGTAATCTCCTGGAATTCCTCATGCGGGAGTATACGAACGGAGCGATGAAGTCCCTGTTCGACGACAAGGAGATCGGAGCGAAGAGCTTCGAGCTTCCGGAGACACAGTACCGGATTCTGGCGGTGCTGCGGAGAAAGAAGTCCAATCAGGAAGAGATGAGCAGGATCATGGAGGATGGCCTTCTGCGCTCACCGGAGGTATTGAAGCTCATCAGTCATTTCACCCAGTATTATTTCCGCCATTATCTGGGCTATGTGGTGGCATCCGGCAATACCCAGATCAACGAGGGCAGCTGCATCACGAACCGCAACGTGGCGAACTACCGTCTGGCCGAGCTCCTGGGCCTTACGGATCTGATTCCCGCCAGCCGGAATGTGGAATACATCGATAAGCAGGGAAAGAGCCACAAGGGCATCATCATGGCGGAGGCGAAGGGAAAGGAATTGCTCTCCACCTATCCCGTGGATGGAAAGAAGTCGCAGCAGGATCGGCTGATCTGCGATGCGAAATTTATGCTGGACATGAATTCTCTGCAGGTTCTGGATATCATCGCCGGCCAGGTGGATCGCCACCAGGGCAACCTCATGGTGGATTATAACGAGGAAACCAAGGTGATCCGGAAGATCAAGGGCATCGATAACGACATGAGCTTCGGTACGACGAATTACTTTGATACGAAGTATAAGGCCAGCATGAAATCCCTGGAGAGGGATGGAGAGTTTGCCCTCGCCTGCATGGATGAGCGCTTATTTCAGAGAGTACTGATCCTGAATGATGCGATGATCGATTATGCTTTCATGGATCTTCTGACCAAGGATGAGCTGTCTGCGCTGAAGTCTCGTCTGCGGGGCGTCCAGCAGCTGCTGCGGCAGATCCGGGATCCCGAGGAAATTCTGGTAAGGCCGGAGAATCTCCATGTGGAGCACGCGGAGAAGATGCGCAAGCAGAAGAACTGCTACACGAA
>CAVKIR010000018.1:0-5834 GCA_963656395.1 Prevotella sp. CAG:279 | reverse complement strand
ACACGAACATGCTGCTGCATTTCCGGACACGGGCCAAGGAAAGCCCGGCTATGAAGGCTAAAAATAAAAACAAACAATAAAATAAAGAGGAGAACAAGAAAATGAAGAAGAAATTTGTAACTGCAATGCTGATTATGACTATGAGTGCAAGCCTGCTGGCAGGCTGCGGATCTTCCTCCGATACGGGAAGCACCGACACGACAAAGACCGAGGAGAGCACCGATACAGAGGCTTCTTCGGATGCCGCAGATACCGAGGAAGACGCGATCGCGAACCCCTGGACCGAGACCGATGCGACGGGAATCCTGAATGCGACCGGTTTCCTTATGAGCGCACCTGCCGGAGCGACGAATGTCACCTACTCTTATATCGAGGATGACGGCCTGGCGCAGATGAGCTATGAGCTGGATGGAAAAAACTGGAATTACCGGATGCAGTATACCGATATGCTGACCGATATCTCCGGCATGAACTATAACTGGGATTCCGAAGAGGAGGGTGAGGTATCCTGGATGGCAGCCAATTACTACGCCTATGTGGGAGACGAGGAGATGGTACATCTGGTGTGCTGGTACGATGCACTGACCGGTATCGATTATTCCCTGTCCGCCACCGCAGATGATTTGGACGGCATGGATATTCAGGCCTATGCAGAGCAGATCTATACCTCCATGCAGGGAGAGGCGACTGATGACCCCACAGGCGATGCAGAGAACGAGCTGAAGGAGTATTTCCTGGGCGAGCATACCAGAAGCGAGGACGGCAGCACCCTGACCATCACGGACAAGGGAGACGGCACCTATGACATCGCCATCAGCATCACCCGCCTGACTTCTATGGAAGGCGGCGTAGGTACCTTCGCGGACCATAAGATGACCTTCGAGATCCAGGATCAGTCCGAGAATCCCATGAAGGGCATGATTTACCGCGACAGTGACAACAGCCTGGTGATCCGGATCACGGACAGCACCTGGGATTACCTGCAGACCGGCGAGGAACTGGCAGGATTTGGAAAATAAGTTAGGATAAAGCATCCGGGAGGAACGAACCATGTGCTACAACTATGAAGAGGAAAGAAAGCAGCAGGTAAATGAGCAAAGAGAGCAGATACAGGAGCCCGTAGAGCAGGCAGGAGAGGTGCAGCAGGAGCAGCAGATACAGCAGGTACAGCAGCCTCCCCTGCAGCAGGAGGCTGCCGATCCGCTGCAGGACTTTGTCATGGTCGAGCAGATGGAAGCGGAACCCCGGACGGTTCGGGAGCGGCTGGAATGCAGGCTCGAGGTCCGGACGGAAATCGATGATCAGCAGGACAGCCGCTATATGCAGGCGGTAAAGAGAGCTCTTACAGAGCTGGCGGCCGATACGGAGCATGCGATGCTGCCGGGCGACGGCACCATCGATCTGACCCGGGAACGGGATGGTTTACATAACAAGCTGAATACCATCGAGGAGAAATACCGGGAGGCCATCGAGAAATGCGATCAGTACCTGGAAAAGCGGGAGCCGCTCTTTTTTGCCAATCTGCATAAGCGCTATCAGTCTGTCAAGAATACGAGGGAGCTTTTGAGCCAGGAGCTGGGCTATGTGACGAAGCTTCGCCACGATATCGCCGAGAATCCGGAGAATTATCAGGGCAAGCAGAAGGTCTCCTTCCTGGATCTGGCCTATGAGCTTCGCAAGAGAAATGAGTCCGTGAAGCGGCTGGAGATGAAGGACTACGTAAAAATGCTGACGGACAAGGACGGCGAGAGCATCGTCTGCAGAAACGGAAAGCTGTATCGCAAGGACAGCGGCATGGCCGGCTCGAATCCCAATGGCCGGACCTCCGAGAATTACGATATGCTGGTCCGCTTCCTGGATCTGATTCTGGAGCGGCAGAACAGCTTTTCAGAGACGACCAGAAAGAAGATTCGCCGCAACCTCCTGAAGAGTATGGGGGCAGAGCTGCGCGAAAAGGTAGCAGGACCCGTGAATATGGGGAAGATCCGGGAGCTGGTCGTGCGCTTTAATAAGCAGGTATCCGAGGTAGATCGGCAGCTTCTGGACAAGAAGGAGGACAGCCTCGCTTATCAGACGGCAGCCGGAATCCAGGAGCTTCTGGGAAGTGCCTTCCTGCACGGGAAGAACCAGAAGGAAGCCGAGAGCGAGCTTCAGAGAAGACAGCAGATCGCGGAGATTCAGGCGACCTGTCAGGACTATCCGGATCTTGTGACCCTCAGACTTTCCAAGCAGGAAATCTCAAGCCTTGTAAAAGGACAGCTTCAGGCCGCCCGGGACAAGGCTTTTCAGAGTGCCATGAAGATTTACCGGATGCGGGAGCGGCTGGGCGAGAAACCGCCGAAGCCTCTGGAAGCGCAGGAGATGAAGCTTCTGCTGGGTATGGCGATCTCGCAGGTTATTACGGAAAAAGAGGATGTAAGAGAGGCTCTCGAGCTGCAGCTTCGTCGCTTTGAGAGAGAGCAGGCTCTGAAGGCCGATGAAGCCCTGACAAAGGATCTGGCTCTTCTGGACGTAGAGGAGCTTCGCACGACGGATGCGGACTCTGTCCGCCTCTATGTAGAGAAGCACCCGAAGCAGTGGCAGAGCATGCCGGAGGAAGAGAGAAAGCAGGCTCTGAAGGCTCTGACCAGGCTGATGGAAAATATGCAGGAGCTGAATACGCTGGCCTACAAGGGACTGATGCAGGGTCTGACGCCGGACGAGTCTGCCCTTTTTAGGAAGCGTCTGGAGGAGAATCAGACGGTCTTCGCCGGAAATCGCGCGGTGCTGGACAGACTCCGGAAGGGCTTCCCGCAGGGAAGTGCCATGGAGGAGGGCTTAAAGAAGCTCTATATGCGCGGCGAGCTCACCGGCTTTGGTGCAAAGACCGATCTGGCAGAACGGATTAGCGCGAAGCTTGTCCGGGAGGAGCAGCAGGAGGCCGTGCAGGAGGCTGAGCCAAAGGCTCTGGAGCTCATTTCCGAGGAGGAAGCCTTCAGCGAGGCTCTGAAGGGCTTCCCGAAGAAGACGAGACTCCTCATTCGAAGAATCTTCTTAAGCAAGGCGCATTCTTCCATCATTGAGCAGCGGGGAGATGCCGCAAGCCGGAGCCTTCTGCGCCTGCACGAGGCCTTTGCGACCCTGGCAGCACCGGAGCACGCAGAAGGTGTGTTCGCGGTAAACCTTATCTTCCAGGGCATTCGCATGACCCTGGTTCGGAATGCAGAGGGAATACTGACCCTTCGCTGTGCGGCAGGAGAAGTGACCCTGCCCTATACGGCTTCCTATTGGGTGGGAAGTCTGGAGGAGGATCTCTGTACGAACTTTAACCGGTATCAGGAAAGAGATGCCAGAAGGATTCTGCTGCAGGCGGTAGAAAGAGATGAGGCCAGACCGGAGAACGAGCGAAAAAGCCGTGTGATCTATGAGCGCTTCCTGACCTACCAGATCGGAGCCAGAGCAGAAGAGCTGGCGGTTCTTACGAACCAGGAGCTTCGGGAGCTGACCCGGGTATATTGCAGCTTTAAGACGGTGACCAAGGAGCGGATTCTCGAGGATATCCGCACCCGCAGCGCGCAGCAGAACGGACGGATCCATATCAATTCCCAGGCAGCCATCGAGAATCTGATTGCCCTGGAGAATCGGAAGCAAAGAAGAGAGAGACCCCGCGTCATCAAGAAGGAGGATCCCATCCAGGTGGTGGAGGATCCGGGCGTATGGACCAAGGAGGAGAAATCCTACCTGAATCTCATGGGAGAGCTCTATTTCTCCGGTAAGACAAAACTAACTCTCGATGCAGAGGCAGCCTATACGACGGACCGCCTGAAGGAGGTACTCCGCAATAATTCGGAGGATTTCCTGAGCGTCGCCAATATGAACCTGGCGAAGCGGACGGAGATGGCGATGCGGCTTCGCCCCTTCAAGGAGCAGTTTTCCCAGGCCGTGACGGCCTTCAATAATTTCCTGACCTCCCTGGCGACCTATTTCTTCTTCCGCAAGGGCTTCGGTGCCGTGACGCAGGAGGATCTGAACGAGGCTCTGGAATCCGGTGGCCTGGATGATATGCTGAATCGCGCATCCGCGGGCATGGCGGCGGCCGTAGATGCCATCGCCGGCTTCGTGCAGGAGCATCTCGATGAAGCCGTGAAGGACATGGTGGAGGATGACGAGGAAAGGTGGAAGAGCATCAATGACTATACCGTGGAGGAGCTGGTAGAGAAGGGCATCACCGGTGATGACGGCGAGGGAGCCTTTAATAAGCTGGTGCTGTCCGGTTATGTGCGCCATGCTTCCAAGGCAGACCGCCAGAAGATGGTGGCCTGCGCCCTGAAGAACGCACCGAAGCTTACGGAGAAGGACGCAGAATCCGCCCGCCGTATCGATATGGTGATGGGCAAATTCATGGCCGGCTTCGTAAAGGGAGCAGGACCGCTGCTTCACAAGATGATGCAGGGTATCCCGATCAGCTCCATGCCGGGAGCGATGCAGGAGATGGTGAAGGACGTGCGTTCGAACCTGATGCATATCGATGAGGATATCGTGGACGCCCAGCTGCAGCAGATCATCGACGAGTCCAACGGGGCCATCGATCATATCGAGAAGATCAAGGTGCTGGGTGCGGCCTCCGTGGGTGAGACCATCCTGGTGAAGATGTATGAGTCCCCGGATAGCGAGGGCGTGGAGAAGGTCGTGAAGATCCTGCGCCCGGATGTACAGAACTATATGGAGCGGGAGATCGCCTTTATGGAGAGCTGCGCCCGGAAGGTAGACGAGAACGCAGCCAGAAAGGCCGCAGAGGCCGCAGCCGGAAGAAACGGTCAGGCGCCCCAGGCAGAACAGCAGGCACCCGAGGGAGAGCAGGCCGCACAGGAACAGCAGGCGGAACAGCCGGTACAGGCAGAGCAGGCGCAGGAGCAGCAGCCGGCGCAGGAGCAGGTACAGCAGCCGGTACAGGAGCAGCGGGACGGCGGTATGCTGAAGACCTTCCGTGGAAAGACTGCTTCTATCCGTCGGGAGCTGGATCTCCGTCTGGAGGCAGATAACGTAGAAAAGGGCAAGATCTACGAGGATGAGCTTCTGCATATCCGTTCCATGCGGGTCGACAAGAATACCAAGAGCACCATCCATGCCCTGGTGCTGGAGAAGGCGCCGGGACAGTCCGTGGATAACTTTATCACGGCCATGAATACCAGACGTCAGGCCATCGAGGAGAAGGTCACCGGCAAAAAGAAGAAAGATGAGAACGGTCAGCCGAATCAGGTGAACAAGAAGGCTCCGACCTACGATACCTTAAAGGAGCTGAGTGCTCTTAAGAAGGAGCTGCAGGAGAAGCAGAAGTATCTGTCGAACCTGACTCAGAAATGGCTGGATGAGGCGATCTTCGGGAGCGGCTTCTTCCACGGAGATCTCCATGCCGGCAATATCATGATGGACGAGGACGGCGTGACCGTCATCGACTACGGCAATGTGAGCAAGCTGGAGGAGAAGGATCAGAAGAATATCCTGAACCTGATGGCAGCAGCCATGCGCTACAATAACGAGAGAGTGGAGCAGCATATCAAGGCCATGCTGTCCTCCCCGGAGGCAAGGCGGATCTTCGAGAGCAAGCAGGCAGAGTTCTCCCAGATGATTAAGGTCATCGTGAAAAAAGAGGATGGATCCCCGGTAGACAAGATCCTGGCCATCTTAAATGAGCTTCAGAAGAATGAGATCGAGATCCCGGCAGGCTTCTATAACTTTATCCAGTGCTTTGTCCGCATCGTGGGAACCATGTCGGATTATACGGCCCTTATCGAAAATGTGGATCGCAGTATGGCCCGCGTGATGGAGCAGAAGCGCTTCGGCAATGTAAAGAA
>CAVKIR010000017.1:0-11668 GCA_963656395.1 Prevotella sp. CAG:279 | reverse complement strand
ACTGGTATGTGCGCCGCAGCCGTGAGCGTTTCTGGGCAAAGGGCATGGAGCAGGATAAGGTCAATGCTTATATGACCTTGTATACATCCCTGGTTACCATATGCAAGGCAGCAGCGCCCATGATTCCCTTCATGACCGAGGAGATTTACCAGAATCTGGTAAGAAGCATCGATAAGGACGCTCCCGAGAGCATCCATCTGTGCGATTTCCCGACTGTAAATCAGGCGTGGATCGATGAGGAGCTGGAGCGCGACATGGACGAGGTGCTGAAGATCGTGGTTATGGGCCGTGCGTGCCGCAATACCGCGAATATCAAGAACCGTCAGCCCATCGCGCAGATGTATGTGAAGGCTCCCTATAAGCTGGCTGCGTACTACTGCGAGATCATCGAGGACGAGCTGAATGTGAAGAAGGTAGACTTCACCGACGACGTCCGCGCATTTACCACCTACAGCTTCAAGCCGCAGCTGAAGACCGTGGGACCCAAGTACGGCAAGTGCCTGAACGGCATCCGTGAGCACCTGTCTCAGATCGACGGCAACACCGCCATGGATGAGCTGAAGGAGAAGGGAAGCCTTTCATTTGACGTAAACGGCACAAATGTGGTATTATCGGAAGAGGATCTGCTGATCGATATGGCACAGACCGAGGGCTTCGTATCCGACGGCGACAATAGCATCACAGTAGTGCTGGATACCAAGCTCACACCGGAGCTGATCGAGGAGGGCTTTGTCCGCGAGATCATCAGCAAGGTGCAGACCATGCGAAAAGAGGCAGATTTCCAGGTAACCGACCAGATCGTGATTTCCTGCAAGGGCAATGAGAAGATCGAGGAGCTTATCAAGGCCAACGCGGATCAGATCAAGTCTGAGGTTCTGGCAGTGAATGTGAAGTTCGACGAGGCCGATGGCTACGTGAAGGACTGGAGCATCAACGGCGAGAACGTTACCCTGGGCGTAGAGCGCGCGTAAGCGCTCCGCCCATACCCCCATACAGCACTTAGGAGGAAATGAGTATGAGTAAGAGACCTTTCGATAAGGAACTCTTTAAGAGAAGCGTAGTTTACAACGTGAAGACTCTGTACCGGACAACCATTGAAGAGGCAACGCAGAATCAGATCTTCCATGCGGTAGCACTGGCTACCAAGGATGCGATCATCGATGCATGGATCGCGACCCAGGAGCAGATGAAGAAGCAGGATCCGAAGATCGTATATTATATGTCCATGGAATTCCTGATGGGACGTGCTCTTGGCAATAACCTGATTAACCTGACTTATTATAATGAAGTAAAGGAAGCTCTGGATGAGCTGGGCTGCGATCTGAATGTCATCGAGGATCAGGAGCCGGATGCAGCTCTGGGAAATGGCGGTCTCGGAAGACTGGCTGCCTGCTTCCTGGATTCCCTGGCAAGCCTGGGCTACGCGGCTTACGGCTGCGGCATCCGTTATCGCTACGGTATGTTCAAGCAGAAGATTGAGAACGGTTATCAGAAAGAGATTCCCGATGACTGGCTTTCCAACGGCAATCCCTTCGAGCTTCGCCGTTCCGAGTATGCGAAGATCGTCAAATTCGGCGGCTATGTAGACGTAGAGGTCGATGAGAACGGCAAGAGCCATTTTATCCAGAAGGGCTATCAGGCAGTCCGCGCGATTCCCTGCGATCTGCCGGTGGTAGGCTATGGCAACAACGTCGTGAATACCCTTCGTATCTGGGATGCAGAGGGCATGAACACCTTCCGTCTGGATGCCTTTGACAAGGGTGATTATCAGCAGGCTGTAGAGGAAGAGAACCTGGCAAAGCTGCTGGTCGAGGTTCTGTACCCGAACGACAACCATATGGCAGGCAAGGAGCTGCGTCTGAAGCAGCAGTATTTCTTCATCTCCGCCAGTGTGCAGGAGGCCATTGCCCGTTATAAGAGAAACCATGACGACATCCGCAAGTTCTACGAGAAGGCGGCATTCCAGCTGAACGATACCCATCCGACTGTAGCGGTAGCCGAGCTGATGCGTATCCTCATCGATGAGGAAGGCCTGGAGTGGGACGAGGCATGGGAGGTCACCACGAAGACCTGCGCTTACACGAACCACACTATCATGGCAGAGGCTCTGGAGAAATGGCCCATCGAGCTGTTCTCCCGTCTGCTTCCCCGTGTATACCAGATCGTGGAGGAGATCAACCGCCGTTTTGTGCTGGATATCCAGGCAAAATACCCGGGCGATCAGGAGAAGATCCGCAAGATGGCGATCATTTACGACGGACAGGTCAAGATGGCGCATCTGGCTATCGCAGCAGGACATTCTGTCAATGGTGTAGCGAGACTGCACACTGAGATCCTGAAAAAGCAGGAGCTTAGAGACTTTTACGAGATGATGCCGGAGAAGTTCAATAACAAGACCAACGGTATCACCCAGCGTCGTTTCCTGCTTCACGGCAATCCGCTGCTGGCTCAGTGGGTGACCGACCACATCGGCGATGAGTGGATCACCGACCTGTCCCAGATCAGCAAGCTGAAGGTATACGCAGACGACGAGAAGGCGCAGCAGGAGTTCATGAACATCAAGTATCAGAACAAGGTGCGTCTGGCGAAATACATCCAGGAGCACAACGGCATTACCGTAGACCCTCGCTCCATCTTCGACGTACAGGTAAAGAGACTGCATGAGTACAAGCGTCAGCTTCTGAATATCCTGCACGTCATGTATCTGTACAATAAGATCAAAGAGCATCCGGATATGGAATTCTATCCGAGAACCTTTATCTTCGGTGCCAAGGCGGCAGCAGGCTACCGTCGCGCGAAGCTGACCATCAAGCTCATCAACTCCGTGGCAGACGTGGTAAATAACGACGCTTCCATCGACGGCAAGCTGAAGGTCGTATTTATCGAGGATTATCGTGTATCCAATGCCGAGCTGATCTTCGCTGCAGCAGATGTATCCGAGCAGATCTCTACCGCCAGCAAGGAGGCATCCGGTACCGGCAACATGAAGTTCATGCTGAACGGAGCCCTGACCATCGGAACCATGGACGGTGCCAATGTAGAGATGGTAGAAGAGATGGGCGCAGAAAATGCCTTTATCTTCGGCCTGAGTGCAGAAGAGGTTATCAATTACGAGCAGCACGGCGGCTATAATCCGATGGATATCTTCAACAATGATCAGGAGATCCGTCACGTGCTGACCCAGCTTATCAACGGCTACTATGCACCCCAGGATCCGGAGCTGTTCCGCGACCTGTACGATTCCCTGCTGAATACGAACAACAGTGACCGTGCGGACACCTACTTCATCCTGAAGGATTTCCGGTCTTATGCAGAGACACACGCGAAGATCGAGACAGTATACCGGGACGAGAAGCAGTGGGCAAAGAAGGCTCTCTGGAATACCGCATGCAGCGGCAAGTTCTCTTCCGACCGTACGATTCAGGAGTATGTGGATGATATCTGGCATCTGGACAAGATGACTGTGACTCTTCCGAAGGAAGATGCAGAAGTCAGCAGCAAGAAGGTTGCAAAATAAAGCTTATGTACAACGAACATCAGAAACCTTACCATATCGGATTTGTAAATGAAGCCGGGGCGCGCTACGCCATTCTGCCGGGCGATCCGGGGCGTGTAGAGAAAATCGCTGCACACCTGGAGAACCCGCGGTTCGTGGCGCAGAACCGGGAATACACCACCTGGGTGGGCACGCTCGAGGGCGAACCCGCATACGTTATGTCAACCGGCATGGGCGGCCCCTCTGCGGCCATCGGCATCGAAGAGCTGCATCAGATCGGCGTCGATACGGTCATCCGCATCGGCACCTGCGGCGGCATGGCTCTGCCGGTAAAGGGTGGGGATCTGATCGTTGCCACCGGTGCTATCCGCATGGAGGGCACCTCCAAGGAATACGTGCCGGTGGAATTCCCGGCTATTGCCCATCTGGACGTGACGAATGCCCTGGTGGAGAGTGCAAAGGAGCTGGGACACACGTATCACGCGGGCGTGGTGCAGTGCAAGGATTCCTTCTACGGCCAGCACAGCCCGGAGCGGATGCCGGCGGGCTACGAGCTTCTGCATAAATGGGACGCCTGGATCAAGGCGGGCTGTCTGGGCTCCGAGATGGAGAGTGCAGCGGTGTTCATCGTGTCGCAGATCCTCGGGATGCGCGCAGGCTGTGTGCTGAATGTGCTCTGGAATCAGGAGCGCAGAAAGCAGGGGCTGGATGACAGAGAAAGCCAGGATATGACGGCAGCCATCGACGTGAGCGTGGCTGCTATTCGGAAATTGATTCTGGCAGAGAAATGAGATTAGAAATGAGCCGTTCCTTCTGGGAACGGCTTAATTTTTTTATGGCACATTCCCGCTTCATGGCCTCCTCCTTTGTCTCGAAGGTCTCGTAATAGACCAGCTGCACAGGCAGATGTGACTTTGTATATTTCGCGCCGCGGCCTGCATTGTGATCCGCCACGCGTTTTTCCAGATGATTGGTCCAGCCGGTGTAGAGCGAGCCGTCGCCGCACCGGAGGATGTAGGTGTAATTCATAAAAACTCCCTTATAGATAATAAGAATATGGCTGTAAACCATTTCTATTATATATAAGGGAGTTCTTTAATGCAAATCAGATTTTACAGCCCTATCGGCATCTGCGCCACAAACACATACATCATAATAAAATGGCAGATACTCCCGCCCATCACAAAGAGATGAAAAATCTCATGGGAGCCAAAATACTTATGTCTCGCGTTAAACAGAGGCAGCTTCAGCGCATAGATAACGCCGCCCACCGTGTAAATGATGCCGCCCGCCAGCAGCCAGCCGAAGGCCGCCGGAGAAAGGGCGTTCAGAATCTGCGTAAAGGCCAGCACGCATACCCAGCCCATGGCGATATACAGCACGGAGGAGAACCATTTCGGGCAGGTGATCCAGAACAGCTTCAGGACGATCCCCGCGATGGCGATGCCCCACACGATGGCGCAGAGACTATACCCCACCTTGCCGCCCAGCACGATCAGACATACCGGCGTATAGGAGCCCGCGATGAGGACGAAGATCATACAGTGATCGATTTTCCGCAAGACCCGGTTCGTCCGCTCGGACAGGTTCAGCGTGTGATACGTGGTGCTGGCTGCATACAGCAGAATCATGCTGACGATAAAAATACTTAAGGAAATGAGATGTATCCTATCGGGATTGCTGGCCGCCCGAATCAGCAGCGGCGTCGCAGCAAAAGCCGCCATCAGCATGCCGATAAAATGCGTAATCGCGCTCCCCGGATCTTTGATTTCGAATTTCATGGTAACAACCCCTTTCGTTGTGCTTTTGACAATATGGTTTTGGATAATTTTACATGTAGTATTTAATACTATGTGTAACTATATCCATATTATATGCAAAAAATGAGAAAAGTCAAGGGGAGAAAGTTCTAAAAAAATCACCATGTTTCATTTAATAAAAAATCAACCATATGCACAATCCGAATTCCATTTTCTATACCGACATCCAGCGGATTCAGAGTGACCACATACTTGGGATAATGATCCCGAATCTCCATGAGGTTGCCGATTTCCCGGTCCGAGTTCTCCGGTAACTGCACGCAGACCTGTACATAGATTTTTTCATCCCGCCGGATAGCGATAAAATCAATTTCTTTCGTGTCATTTTTCCCGATGTATACGGCGTAGCCGCGGCGCTTTAATTCCAGAAAAACAATATTTTCCATGGCGCCGTCCAGCATTTTGCGGTTATAGCCCAGGAGAGCGTATTTCAGGGAAATATCGCCCAGATAATACTTTTCCTGGGTTTTCAGGATGCTTTTGCCCTGCAGATCATAACGCTCACAGGGATAGATAATGAAGGCCTGCTCCAGCCAACGGAGATAATTGTAGATACTTTCCACGGAAACACTCCGATTTTCATTTTTTAAAAATCTGGAAATAGAGTTGGCGGAAAAAGTCTTTCCCATATTTTCGATAATATATTTTACAACCCGATCAAACAAATCCTGCTTGTTAATACGATGGCGCTTTACAATATCGCGGGAAATAACCGTGTGGTAGATGCCATCGACAATCTGGTAAGCAGACTCAGGTTCGAAATCGCTGAGAGCCACAATCGGGAAACCACCAAAGCGGATATATTCATCTAAAAGCTCGCTGCGGGACAGGGTACTGGCGGATTTAAAATCCAGGTATTCCCGAAAAGAGAGCGTGTAGACAGGAATCAGCACATAGCGTCCGGTCAGATAAGTGGAAATTTCACTGGACATCAGCTTAGAGTTAGAGCCGGTTACATAGATATCGGCGTTCCCCTCCTCCAGAAGACTGTTTACGGCCTTTTCCCAGCCGGGTACCTCCTGTATCTCGTCCAGCAGGAGATAGCAGTGGGATTTACCTGCCATGGCGGAAATAAGTTCGTCATACATTTGTCTGGCGGTGATATTTTCGGGAATATCCATTTCGGTATAACGCTTCTGGATAATCTGTTCCTCGGAAATACCACGATGGATCAATTCATTTTTCAGCATCTCAAAAATAGTAGATTTTCCACAGCGACGGATGCCAGCAAGAATTTTAACCAGCGGTTGATCAATAAAGGGTTCCAGAGCCTCCAGATAAGTTGGTCGGAGAATCATAAAACCACCTCCTTTTTCTTATAATAACACAAAAAACACTAAAAAATAAAGAAGTTTTTCCAGTTAAACACGAAAAAATTTGAAGTATTATAGGAACTTTAAAGTCATGTGGAATAAATTAGATGTTATGAAAGAAAAGTCAAGAAAAGTGAAGAGGAGAAAGAGTGCAAAATCCCCTCGGCGAAGCCGATTCTCATGGATTTTGCATTCGTAACTGGTCGGGTACTGAACAGTTACGTAAAAGCGGTTATAAAGATGGTGGACTAAGAGAAAAGAGAAGGGGGAGACTGCCTGGCAGTCTCTCCCTTTTTTGATAGACTTTACCCCCTCACCTTAGCCAGGCTTAAACGGCAGGCTTCTGTGACCTTGCCCCAGTCCCTGGCCTTGACGGCAGCGGAGGGCGTCATGAAGCTTCCGCCGACGGCGGCTACATTGGGCAGAGCCAGATAGTCGTTCATATTGTCCAGGCTGACGCCGCCGGTGGGCATGAAGCGGATGTCCGCGTAGGGGCCTTTCAGAGCCTTCAGAGTCTTGACACCGCCATAGGCCTCGGCTGGAAAAAATTTACATACAGATAGGCCGAAGGCCATGGCCTGCTCGATGTCGCTGGGCACTGCGGTGCCCGGTATGATATCGACCTGATGCTCCACGCACCAGCGCACCACGTCCGGCTGGAAGCCCGGCGTCACGATGAATTTTGCACCGGCTTCCACAGCAGTTTGAGCCTGAGCTGCGGTGTGGACGGTTCCGGCACCTACCAGAATCTCCGGCACCTGCTCCGCCATGGCTCGGATGACGTCGGCAGCCGCGTCTGTCCGGAAGGTAACCTCCGCCACAGGAATGCCGCCCTCTACCAGGGCCTTCGCCATGGGAACCGCGTCAGCTGCGTCGTCCAGCACCACCAGGGGCACCAGTTTCAGATCAAAGATTTTCTGCATAGCTTCACTTATCATAGTTTGCATCCTTCTTTCCTAATGTGTATGGGTGTCCAGAAAGGCCTGAAGCTGCTCAGGTGTGGGAAGTCCTTCGTTATCGCCGCGGTTCATGACCTGCATAGCTCCGACAGCATTTCCGATGCGGACGGCCTCCGGGAGGCTTAAGCCTTCAAGAATTCCGCTGATGGTTCCGGCTGCAAAGCCGTCGCCCGCGCCTACCGTGTCTACGACCTTTTCTACCCGAAAGCCCTCAGACCGGAAAGAACCCTCCGGGGTGGAGACGTAAGCGCCCTTGGAGCCGCATTTTGTGATGACGGTCTTTACGCCGAGATTCAGATAAAAATGATTGATTTCTTCCGGATCCGAGCTTCCCATGAGAAGCTTTCCCTCAGCGGTGCCGGGAAAGACATAGTCAGCCTTGGCTGCAAGTGTGTTGATGACCTGTACCATGGTCTCCTTATCCGGCCAGAGCTGGGAACGTAGATTGGGGTCAAAGCTGATGCTCAGACCGTGCTCTCTGGCCTTGTCCATCAGGTAGAAGGAAGCCTCTCTTGTACTGTCGGAGAGCGGCGGCAGAATACCGGTCAAGTGAAGAAAACCGTAGTCGTCGAAGGGAAGACGGTCTACATCCTCTACAGATAGTGTAGAAGCGGCAGAGCCCTTCCGAAAATAAAAGATACCGGGATCGCCCTCCGACACGCGGCCCTTCATCATGAAGCCGGTCGGACGGGTATCCGACCAGGAGACCAGCTCTGTACCGATCTGATTTTCCTCGATAGCATGGAAAATCCGCTGACCGAAGGGATCGTGTCCCAGCTTTGTCATATAGGCGGCTTTTTTCCCAAGCCTTGACAGACCGACAGCCACGTTGAATTCCGCTCCGGCCACAGCCAGAGAGAATCTGGATACGGAATCCAGAGGCCCCTCATCCTGAGCGATCAGGAGTCCCATGGGTTCTCCGATAAGAATCACACCCTGTTTCATAATGCTCCTTTCCTGCGCAAAAAACGCCCGAAGGCGTTTTGGTTACAGCTTTTATAGAATTTACGATATGTGGGCCTGCACGCCTCTGCGTTCGATGGGCGTAGCGAAGACGATCTGTGTCTTCGTATTGCCGCCCAGCTTCTGGATGTCGCCGATGAGGTCGTCCAGGCGGCCCGTGTCTTCAAAAAATACGGTGAGAATCATGCAGAAATCCCCACTGACAAAGTTACATTCCACCACATTGGGATTGTCCCGGACAGCTTTACAGATCTCATCCCGACCCTTCCGATCAGCCTCCACATTGATGAAGGCCTTGATGGGATAACCCAGGAGGCGTTCATCCTCCCGGATGGTATAACCCCGGATATAACCGGCTTTCTCGAGCCTGGCGATGCGTGCGGAGGATGCAGGAGAAGAGAGAAAGATTTTCTGTGCGATTTCCTTGACCGAAAGCCGAGCGTTGTTCTGCAGAATTTTGATGAGCTCCGCGTCTATTTTGTCAAGCAGCATACTCATAGTCTCTCTTCTCCTTTATCTCCTTTAAGGTGTCAGTGATTAGGAATTGAATTTCTCTTCGTCAAACAGACCTTCGGATCTGGCTACGATAGCCGTGCATACGGCGTCTCCCCAGATATTCATGGTAGTTCCTGTTACATCCAGATAGAAGAATACAGCGGCAATCCAGCCTACGACCTCTACCGGAAGTCCGAAGGCATTGACCAGGATGACAGCGATAGCAAGTCCGCCGCCCGGTACGCCTGCGCAGCCGATGGAGAATGCGACACCCATCAGGGCGAAGAGCACCAGCTGACCCGGATTGGGAGCTGTGCCGACGGCATACATACCAAGCATGATATACAGCGGAATCTCTACGGCCATGGAGTCCATGTTGAAGGTCACACCAAGGGGAATACCGAAGTCAGCCACCTCATCTGCGACACCGATGTCCTTTGTACACTGCAGAGTTACAGGCATGGTACCTGCGCTGCTGGTGGTAGAAAATGCGGTAATCAGAGCCGGGAACAGCTTCTTCGTGAATTTGATCGGATTCAGCTTGGCGATGAATTTGATCATGCCGAAGTAGCAGAGGATGATATGCACGGCAAATCCGATGGTGACAGCCAGCAGGAAGTTCGCCATTTCACCCAGGAAGGAGCCCTCCAGACTGGAGATGGAAGCAGCCATCAGAGCGAAGATACCGATGGGAGCATAGTACATGATACCCTTGATGATCTGCAGGCAGAGATCCTGACCTGCGTTCAGCAGCTTCACTAGGAATTCCTTCGATGTGCCGCTCGGCATAAATACGGCTGCGAGACCTACAAAGATAGAAAGAAATACGATCTGGATGGTATTGCCCTCTGCCAGACAGCCGACTGCATTCGAGGGCAGCCACTCGATGAACATCTGCGCCGTGATGGTCGTTACCTCATATTCCGCATCCGGGATTGTAAGCCCCTGTCCTGGCTTGAAAATCAGTCCGCATGCGATGCCGATGAGGGTTCCGATAAAGGTGGTCAGCAGGAAGAAGCCGATGACCTTACCGGCCCAGCGGGTCAGCTTTTTTGCATCGCCGATATTGGCGAAGGATGATGAAATCGAGAAAAATACCAGAACCGGAACCACCATGCCCAGGAGTCTGGTGAAGATGGTTCCAAAGGGTGACAGAACAGCTGCTTTTTCTCCGAATACGATACCTACTATGATACCAAGAACAGCGGAAATCAGCAATAACACCGCAAAATTTTTAAAGATTTTTTTCAGGGCGTCTTTCATAACCAAATCCTCCTTCGATATAGTTTAGCTACAATACTCTTTCACATATTCTTCTATGAGATCCATGCCTTTCCGGATCTGCTCCAGAGAGGTGGCGTAGGAGATACGGACATAGCCCTCTCCGCCGGGACCGAAGGCGGTTCCGGGCACTACGACTACCTGCTTTTTATCCAGCAGATCGTAGGCAAATTCATCCGAGGTCTTATGAGTCCCCTTGATGTTCACAAAGGAATAGAAGGTTCCCTTGGGGGCCTTGCAGCTTAAGCCCGGGATCCTGTTGATTCGCTCTACCAGGGCATCCCGACGGATGCGGTATTGCTCCACCATATAGTGGTTAAAATCCTGGGGGCCGGTGAGGGCTTCCAGAGCCGCATACTGACAGGGCATGGCAGCACACGCGGCCACATCCTCCTGCAGCTTGGTGACACAGTCAATGAGGGGTGCAGGGCCGGCTGCGTAGCCGACTCTCCAGCCGGTCATGGCGTAACCCTTGGAAAAGCTGTTGACCACGACGGTGCGCTCCTGCATACCTTCGAAGGAAGAGATGCTCTCATACTGCAGTCCGTCAAATACAATGGTCTTGTACACTTCATCGGTGATAACGGTCAGGTCATACTTTTTCACCAGAGCTGCGATGCCTTCCAGCGTCGCATGATCAAGCACGCCGCCGGTGGGATTGGACGGTGAGTTCAGGATCAGAACCTTGGTTTTAGAAGTGATGGCATCTTCCAGATCGTGAACATCCAGCATGAAGTCATTTTCTTCCTTACATACTACCAGAACCGGTACGCCGCCGTTCATCTGTACCTGCTGCACATAATTGGTCCAGTAGGGCTCACAGATAATTACCTCGTCCCCCGGATTCAGCAGGGATTTCAGGGTCAGGAAAAGAGCTCCCATGCCTCCGGTAGTTACGGTGATTTCTGTGGCGGGATCGTAGGTGTTGCCGGTATCCTTTTTCAGACTCTCGGCGATAGCCTTGCGAAGCTCCGGAATTCCGGCGTTGGCGGAATACTTGGTGTGGCCGTCACGAATGGCCTTGCATCCGGCTTCCACGACATTTTCGGATGCGGTAAAATCGGGCTCTCCCAGAGTGAAGCTGATGACGTGATCATACTCCAGCGACTTGTTGAACATCTTACGAATGGCGGAATGTTCGATGGAGAGCGCATTTTTTGATAGCTGCATATAGCATGCCTCCTTCGGTTAAACTAAGAAAGGAGGATCCTCCGCATAATATTCTATGGAAAGATCCTCCTCGATCGTTATTTCTCGGTAACTATTCAGTACAGCCCGAAGCACTAGCTGCTGAGGTTCTACGCGCTGCTTCGGTCGGAGCTGAACAGACATCCACTGGAT
>CAVKIR010000016.1:0-11926 GCA_963656395.1 Prevotella sp. CAG:279 | reverse complement strand
GGATCATCTGCGGGAAAAGGTCGTATTCACCTGGGGCGACGGTGTCTATTTTGCACCGGAGAAGCTGCAGCGGGATCCGCTTAAGACAAGCTGGCTTCATAACTGGGTGCTCTATAACGGCAGGGATTATACCTATACCTATCGGTATTGCAATGCCGTGCAGCTGCTGATTCTGGGCGGGATCCTCCTGTCGCTCTTACGAAATTTCGTAAAAAAGGGGAACCCAAGGGAGATGCAGGCTCTGCAGCTGTCGGTCTTCGGCCTGTTCCTGTTTTTGCTGATCTGGGAGACTCGCTCCCGGTATCTGGTGAATTTTGTGCCGGTCTTTCTTCTGCTGGGCCTGGATGGCATGCAGGAGATAAGAAATAGAGTGCTTAGCTTATCGGAAAGGAAACATTTATGACAGAGAAAAAGAAGGAAGGCTGGATCCGGGGAATCCTTCTGGCAGTCTGCCTGCTGGAATTAGTGCTCGGATGGTATTACGGAAGACAGAAAAAATACCTGATGTGTGACGAGCTCTTCACCTATACCTCTTCGAATAATGCAGAGATTCAGGCCTTCGATATGCCTCTGAATGAATGGCTGAATCAGGACTGGTTCCTGTCCCAGGCTGCCGTGACCGAGGACCATGCCTTTGATTATGTCATTCCCTATCGGAATCAGGAGGCGGACGTGCATCCGCCCTTTTATTATTTTCTGATGCATACCCTGTCCTCCCTGGTGCCGGGACACCTGTCTATCCCGGCCGGTGTGGCGCTGAATCTCTGCTTTCTGTGGATCAGCACCCTGCTGCTTTATCTAATTACAAAGGAAATATTTGGAAACCGGAAAATCGGACTTCTGGTGAGTGCCCTGTTCGGCATCAGCTACGGAGCTATGAATACGATCCTTTTTATCCGGATGTATGCCATGTTCACCTGTCTTCTGCTGGCACATGTCTATGTATACCAGAAGCTTGTGGAAATGCGGCAGCTGACGTGGAAGACCTTTCTGGCTCTGGGGCTGACGCTGGTCTGCGGTGTCCTGACCCACTACTATTTTATCCTTCCGGCCTGCTTCCTGGCAGCCTGGTATTTTGGGAAATTCTGGATACAGAAGCGGTGGAAGGAGGAGTGCGGCTATCATGTGACGCTGGAGATTTCCGCTCTGGCTGCGCTTTGCATCTTTCCTGCCATGTGGCAGCACATCTTCAAGGATTACCGGGGAGAGGGAGCGAGAAAGAATCTGGTGCAGCTCTCGGGCTTTGGCGGCAGCCTGAAGAACATGACGAAGATCCTAAGTGATCAGCTCTTTGGCGGCTGGCTTTTCGTGCTTCTCGCTTTTGCGCTGCTCCTTCTGGTCGTTTATTTCATCCGATACAGAAGCTTTCCCTGGAAAGAGCTTAAAAGGCTGTTTCCGGTGATTTTCATGACCTTCTGTTATTTTCTGGTGGTGACCAAGATAGCACCCTATCAGACGGATCGCTATCTGATGCCGATCTATCCCTTCGTCTATCTGATCGCCGTGGGCGGCCTTGCCTGGCTTCTGGGAAAGCTTATACGCCCCGGGAAGGCTTTGGCGCTCTGCACGCTGGTTTTTCTTTCTGCCACCGTGGGTAAGCTGTCCGAGGGAGCGCCCGGCTATGCCTATACCGAGTTTCAGAAGCATCAGAGCCTGGCAAAGGAATACAGCGACACCTATTGCGTCTACATTGACCGGGAATACAACTGGTGGGAATACTACGGTGTCGTGCAGCTTCTGCAGGAATACAAGGGCTTTTACTGTATCTCTTATGCAGCCATTACCGAGGACATCCCGGCGGCCATGGAGAAGTTCGCGGATGCGGATCAAGTGGTCGTCTACGTGGGCGATTCGGAGCTGAACGAGGAGATCACGGACTATATCAGAGAGACGGTGGGTGCAGTGGAAATGCAGCCGCTGGATGAATTCGATCGGTATCATATCTATCTGGCGAAGCTTCGCTAGACCTGTGAGGAGAGGTGTATCAGTCAGCCTATGAAAAAGGAACTCTGGAGAACTTACGGATGCCTGTGTGCGGTGCTGCTTCTTCTGGCCTTGTCCGGTTTTCTGAAACAAAGAGAAACCATCGAGATGCAAGCGGATCTTCAGGTCACGGACGGGGAAGCCGGAGAGGCTGCCTTAGGTGACTCTCTTTCCCTGTCCCGGGGTGTCTATCAGGTGACGGCAGAGTACCGCGCAGAAAGTACGGAAAATACGATCTATGCAAGCTCCGAGATGAGCCCCGGGAAGGTAGAATCCGATGAGATACAGCTGGAGCGGGGAAAGACAGAGGAGACCTTCTGGGTCTGGGTCAGGGGAAATGTGTCGGATATGACGATTCGGACTTCCTATCAGGGAGGCCGGGACTTCTCTGTATCGAGAGTGACCGTGCAGGAGAGTATCCTTGGCAGAACGCGGGATCTAAGTGAGGTTCTTCTCTTTTGCGCAGCCCTGGGAATCCTCCTTTGGTGCTTCGGCCCGGACGGGAAACTGGATACCCGGGAGAAGAAAAGAACCGGATGCCTGCTTCTGGCTACCGTCGTTTTGGCCTCCGTTCCGCTTCTGACCCGGGGTGTCTACATCGGTCATGACAGCGGCTTTCATTTTCTGCGGATCGAGGGCGTGAGTCAGGGGCTGGCCTCCGGACAGCTGCCGGTGCGAATTCAGCCAAACTGGCTTCACGGCTATGGCTATCCGGTCTCGATCTTTTACGGGGATATCCTGCTCTATATACCGGGAATCTTTCGTATGCTCGGCTTTAGTGTCTACGAGGTCTATGAGGGCTATGTGCTGGCAGTCCACGCCCTGACAGCGGGACTGACCTTCTTCTGCCTGCAGCGGATGCTGGGAGACGCGCGCCTCGCATCCCTGGGAAGCTTTCTCTATACCCTGTCTGCCTATCGCCTGGCGGATGTCTATACCAGAGCAGCGCTGGGAGAATACACGGCCCTGGCCTTTCTTCCCCTGGTTCTCTATGGCTTCTGGTCCATCTTAAGCGAGGAAAATCATAAGAAGAACTGGGTTGCCCTGGCACTCGGCTTTACCGGACTTTTGGAGACCCATATGCTCTCCACGGAGATGGAGGCTCTGCTGGCGGGCTTTTTTTGCCTTCTTTTGATCCGCCGGGTTCTTCAAAGGGAGAACCTTCTGGCTTTTCTAAAGGCAGCGGCACTGACCATCCTTTTGAATCTGTGGTTTATCGTTCCTTTCTTAGATGAGATGCTCCATGAGAGGCTTCAGATCACGGCAGGCATTCTCACAGGAGACGGAATCGGGGAAAATGGCCTTACGCTGGGCCAGCTTTTCCGGATTCTGCAGCACGGAACCGGAATCCTCCCGGACGGCACCCAGGGAGAGCTGCCGCTGGGCATCGGCCTGGCCATGCAGCTGGCCTTGCTGCTTCTGGTGCTGACCTGCATCGCATGCAGAAGGAGCCGGCAGGCGCGAAGGCTGCCGCTTCTGTATCTGGGAGCCGCACTTTTCACCCTGTACGGCGCGACGGTCTATTTTCCCTGGAATTTTCTGGAAAATGCGGGACTGCATTTCCTGTCTACCCTCCAATTTCCCTGGCGGCTTCTGGGCATCGGCACCCTCGTTCTGACGGCGGGCGTCTGCACAGCCCTGGCGTATCTGAAAGGGCAGGGAAGGAAGAGACTGGTGCTGATCTGCAGCGGTCTTCTGGTGCTCTTTACCCTTCTGGGGAGCGGCTATACGCTTTTCACCTTTATGGAGACGGCGGAGGTAGAGCTCTGCCATGAGGAGCGGGATGCACCCTATTATGTGTCGGGGGGAGAATACCTTCCGGCAGATATCGAATTTGATGAAGAGGAAGCCTTCCATCCGCTGGCTCCCCGGGGAAATGGCATCGAATAGAAAGCTTTCAGAAGCAATACAATAAAATCCGGGTGAGCTGCCGGAATACGGAAGCGAAAGAGACCGTGCTGGAGGTTCCGATCCTGCTCTACAAGGGCTACCGGGCCTGGGACGTGGATACAAAAGAAGAATTCCCGATGCTTCGGACTGCATCGGGAATGACCGGGATTCTGCTTCCGGCAGGTTACGAAGGAACCGTCCGGATGGAATTTGTATCACCGCTTTGGTGGAGGCTCGCGGAGGCCGTGAGCCTCCTGGCCTGGATCGGCGTGCTGCTTATTGGACATTTTCATGCTCCAGCTGGTAGACCTCGACCATATGGACGGTCTTTTTTCCGAACCATTCGGCCACAGCCTGGTTCTTCCAGCAGGTCTCATCCGTGTCCAGATTGTCAAAAAAGAGCAGATGAGGCTCCACGGAGAAATTAGGAACCCAGACCTCATCCACACCCTCTAAGGAAAGCATGGAAATGCGGGCCAGATTTTCCTGATGGTAGGACTGGGCATAGCCCTTTGCCAGGGCATTGACCGCGGAAAAGGAGGTAATCTGATCCGTCCTGGTAAAGCCAAGCGCCACCAGAGCCGCCACGGCGATGCCTGTATACCAGGCCTTCAGGAAGGGCTTCAAAAACGCAGGATTCGAGAGAGAAACGCTCGTTTTCGAAGCAAGCCAGCCGAGAAAATAGATGAGATCCAGCAAAAGAAAGAGGTACAGGGCACACATAATCACATTTAACACCCGGGCATAGCCGGCGAAGCCCAGAGAATAGACCGAGGGCGTGAACATGCAGGCATAACCGCAAAAGGAAAGAAGAATCACGAGACCCGGCAGCGGATAACGCCGCTTTGACCGGGATACGAAGTGCCAGATCACCGGAATCAGGAACAGAAGCAGCAAAAGGAGATAGATGTTGGTCCATTCCTGAAAATAGGTGACGGCGTAGCGAAAGGAATCCCGGACGGCCGTCACCGGAGAGAGAAACGAGACCTCCCCCTGCCTTACGGTATTGCCGGGAGCGGTCACATTGAGGTAAAGGCCGAAGAGATTCACACCGAAGGGCAGCAGGCACCAGAGTGCCTTTTTCTGCCGATAATAGACACAAAAAGCCCCGAAGAAGCAAAG
Source organism: Prevotella sp. CAG:279 (assembly GCA_963656395.1). Lineage (GTDB taxonomy): Bacteria > Bacillota > Clostridia > Lachnospirales > Lachnospiraceae > Laedolimicola. The sequence continues at coordinate 6,931 of CAVKIR010000016.1, read as the reverse complement.
CAAAACCGGTGTCTGCAGGGCGGTGATGAAGTTCGAACCGCCGCAGATAAGCCCCAGAAGACAGCTAAGAAGCAAAAGCAGAAGGCTTCGGATGCGGGAAGTCGACTTCAGAAAAAGCAGGAGCGAGGACAGCAAAAAGAGCATGCAGGAATACATGAAGGTATAGTGGACGCTGCCGACGTACCAGTAATAGGCCTCCACCGGGTCGGGCATGGTCTGGATGCAGAGCACCAGAAAGGCTGCCGCTATGGTGAGGCAGTGCAGGGGCTTCGCTCCCAGGTAATCCCCCAGGAGTACCTTCAGAAAGAGAAAATGGCTTGCAATCAGCATGCCCAGCATCAGCCAGGCCGTCAGTCCGTAGAGGCGTTCGCTGACGACGGAGGGCTGCAGGGACATGAAAAAGGCAGAGGCAAAGGGCCCCTGATAGCTGTACCAGAAGTTATTGGAGGTCTGAACAGCCGCACCGATAAGACTGATGGGCGAATGGGTCTCTTCCCATACCTGATGTGTATAATTGCCGTAGGTATAATCATCCGCGCTGGAATGGTCATAGCGGGCGATATAGAGAAGCGGCAGGGTAGTCAGAACCAGGACGAGAAGGGTCAGAAAACAAAGCCTTGCAAGTCGGGAGGACTTCAGATAGCGTTTCATAAAAATCACCTTTAGAATACAAGATTTCGGAGACCCGACAGGGAAACCGATATGGGTATCATAGAAGATCCGGATTCTTTTGTCAAATCTGAAAAAAGCAAAGGAGGACAAAGCATATGAAGAAAACAGGAAAGGAAGTCTGGCCGATTCTGATACTGGCTCTCTATCTGGCAGTGAACCTGGCACTGATCCTCCATCACGAGAACTGGCGGGATGAAGCCCAGGCCTGGCAGATTGTCAGATATTCGAATCTGTCGGGACTCTTTGCCCAGCTGAAATACGAGGGGCATCCCTGCCTCTGGTATCTGCTTCTGATGCCCTTTGCGAAGCTGCATGCCCCCTTTGGTCTTATGAACGGGTTAAGTCTCGCTTTGATGGCAGTGGCCGTCTGGCTTTTGCTGACGCGCTCGCCCTTTCAGATACCGGTTCGGATTCTGGTGGTGCTAAGCGGCTTTTTCCTTTATTATTATCCGGTCATCGCCCGAAGCTATGCCCTGGTGCCGCCCCTTCTGGCACTGCTTGCGTTGTATTATCCGAGACGGATGGAGAAGCCCCTTGGCTATGGCATCCTTTTGGCCTTGCTGACCCAGACCCATATCTATATGCTGGGGCTGTCTGCGGCCCTGTCCTTCTTTTGGCTTCTCGAGATCCTGGCAGATCTCCGGAAGGGAAAAAGGAGCATAAGAAGGCCGGAAAGCAGGATGCGTCTGGCGGGCGTCAGCCTGAATCTCTTAAGCGCTCTCTTTCTCTTCTGGGAGCTCTTTGGCAGCACGGAGAAGAATAGCGGAATCAACATTCATATCAGCTCCACGCTGTCATCGAATCTCCATCGGATCAGCGTGGCCTCACAGTGGGCGGCCGGCTTCGCTGTCGGCAGCGGTATCGGGGATGAGAAATGGAAAATACTGGTAATACTAATCGGCATCGTTTTTCTGCTGCTTCTTTTCTGGTCCTGGAAGGAGACGCTCCTTCTTGCGGCAGCGGTGCTAAGCCAGGTGCTGCTCTTTACCTATGTCTATCTGCCCTCCGAGCAGAAGGCCATGCTGCTGGTGCATGAATTCATATTCATTCTGTGGCTGATTCTGGAAAAGAAGAATGGGGAAGAGAGAAAAAAAGAGGCCTGGAGAAAAGCAGGAAATCAGGCAGCAGCCCTTTGCTTTCAGGTAATGCTGGCAGCGCTCTGTATCCTGTCGATCGACGGACACAGGGGAGCGGTGGAAGCAGACTGGAAGGAGGCCTATTCGGCCGGACAGGATGCAGCGTCCTATATCGAAAATGAGATCCCCGCGGATGCACTTCTGGTGACAGCGGGAGACGTCCCGGCCTATGCAGCGGCTGCCTATGCGGCGGATCGGACGATCTGGTATCCGCTGACGGAGAGCTCCATCACCTTCTCGGTATGGAATGAAGGCCGGGAGGAAACCATCGGATACGAGGAAATGCTGGAACGGATCCGCCGGGCTTATCCCGAAGCGCATTCCTTCTGGCTTCTGACCGGCGGGCAGAATCAGGTCGAGGGCCTCGATGAGGCCCTCGAAGGAAGATCCCCTGTCTTCGCAGAGAACGCGCTGCTTTCCGAAGAAAGTATTCGAATTTATTATATAAAAATCTAGTTTACTTCAGCGATACGACCTGGGTGCCTTCGGGCACCCCGAAGGTATCGGAACAGTACTGATTGAGCTTCGTATTCTCCGTATCCAGGGAGATCAGATAATCATAGCCCAGTTCCCGGGCCGTCTCCACCACCTCACTAACATCCTCCTCATCCGCAGATACATGCACATCTACGGTCGGTGTATAGAGGGCATATTTCACCAGATGATAGGTATAGCCGGCATCATCGGTCGGGATATAGACCAGGCAGGCACTGTCCTTCGGAAGGCTGTATGCCTGAATCAGGGCTTCGACCCGATCGCGCTCGGTCTCACCGGAATGCCGCAGGAGAATCTGCGGTTTCGCGCCCATGAGGCCGAAGACGAAGAGAAAGACAAAGGTAAACACAAAGGCGGTGGGAACCGGAACCGTATCCATCCATTTCCCGAAGTGATAGAGCGCGATGGCCAGGCAGAAGATGACGATAGAGCCGTAATAGCGGGGATAACCGGCCATCACGAGAGCTTCTCCCTCCGGCATGGAGAAAAGATACATGCACAGGTTGCCCAGCTGATAGGCAGCATAGACCAGTACCAGGAAGAGAGCCAGCTTTCCGAAGGCAGGGCTGGGAAGTTTCTGCATGCGGGCAAAGAGAGCTGCCAGCAAAAGCACGATCAGGAGCAGCAAAAGCACCCGTCCGTGCAGCACCTGCAGGAGGAAGGCCTTGGCAATCTGCGGAATCGTACCGTCCGCCAGCTTTTCCCGAAGATTCGCAAGGTAGACGGATAGGGACATGCTGTGAGGCGAGGCTTCGGCGGAGGCGAAGACATAGGACACATGCCGGTTCCAGGCGAGCAGGAAAAAGAGCGGAACAAGCAGGACGCCAAGCCGGGAACGCTTCTGCGAGGCCGAAGCCTGATTTCGATGCTGCAGCCGGTCAACCAGAACCCGGAGGGCGATCACTGCCCAGAAGAAGATGCCGGAGTTCTTGATCAGGATCACAGCCGTGGCCGGAAGAATGCTGAGCCAGGTCACACCTTCCTCCGCTTCCAGCTCGCGATCCAGAAGCAGGAGGGCGAAGGCAGCGCAGAGGGGCAGCAGGGTATCCACATAGAGGCTGTCCGGCGAAGCGATGTAGCTTAAGAAGAAAAGCGAAGCACCGGCAAGCAGGAGAAAGCCAGGGATCTTTCGCCGACGGATGCCGGAAAAGATGGGAAGAATCAGGCTTAGGGTCAGCATCGTCTGGGCAAACATCTGACAGCCCTCGGATACGGTGGAGACGAGCTTGCTGACATAGTAGATGAAGACAGAGCTTCCCAGAGGATAGCCCTGAAATAAGATAATGGGATCCTGCCAGGTGGGGAAGCGGTCGGTCAGAAGCATCTGCTTGACCACCAGCGCCCAATGGGAAAAATTGTCATAACTAGTGAAGAGCACGCCCTTCAAAAGCAGCAGAAAATAGAGACAGGCCAGGGCGAAAAATACAAGCCCCAGTGTCAGAAAATCCCGATACTCTGCCCGAAAGCGAAGGGAGAGGAGGGCCAGAACAAGACCGGCCAGGTACAGCATCGGAACTGCCGGAGGCAGAAGATTCAGAAGTCCTGCAAGAAAGAGGATGCAGATCTGACCGGTGAAGACCAGAGCCGGCAGAAATTCCACGGGAAGCCGGGTTTTTCGGTGGGCATAGGTCAGATAACCGAAGGTGGAGAGGGCGAAGAGCAGCACCCGTACGCCCAGAAGCAGTGTGTTCATGAAAGGTTCCTCCTTAAGTTACACAGTCTTGAAGATATAGCGGCGCTGGATCCGGTAATTAAAGAGATACAGGATCGAGTCCACGACAAGCTTGATCACCGTCGCAGGAAGGGGCAGGAAGGACAAGAGGCTGACCAGACCTGCCGAGCAGAACATCACCACCACGCAGAGGGCATAATACTTCGGCAGCGTGCTGGCCGTGCTTCCCTTGTCTCCGAAGACCAGCTTCCGGTTGCAGGAGTAATTGACCAGAGAGGAAATGATCCGGGCGATGACCGTAGCCTGCAGGATCTGCCAGGGGCCGGCCGGAAGCAGCAGGTGCGCGATGGTAAAGCCGATGAGATCCACCAGGGAGGAGGCCAGAGAGGAAATGGCGTATTTTACAAAGGTTCCCAGCAGGATGCGGTAGACCTTGATGGAATCCAGCAGGGGGTTGAAATGAGATTCCGAGTTGTTGTCCAGATAGACGGTGGAGATCTCCACAGCCTCCAGGGGTATCTTCGCGATGGCTGCGTCCGTGAGCATATTCATCTCATACTCGAAGCGTTCGCCCTTGAGCTCACACATCCGGGGAAGGAGCTCCCAGGGAATGCCCCGAAGCCCGGTCTGGGTATCCGTGACCTTCACACCGTAGAGGAGATGGAAAAGGGCGCTGGTGGTCAGATTGCCGAAGCTGCTGCGAAGAGGAACATCCTTCTGATGAAAATTCCGGCAGCCCAGCACGATGGCGCTTTTTCCCTGCTCACGAAGCTCAGACATCCTTTGGTCGAGACGCAGCACATCCTTTGGCAGATGCTGGCCGTCCGAATCGGCAGTGATAACTCCCAGATTTTTCAGGTCCGGCCTTTTCAGAATATAGGCGAAGGCATCCTTCAGCGCCCGTCCTTTTCCCATGTTCACAGGATGCGTCAGCACGGTACACTGGGGGCGCTCTCCCAGAGTTTCAAAGATCAGCTTTTTTTCCGGGGTGCTTCCGTCATCGACCAGAACGAGATGCTCCGCTCCGGCAGCGATGAGCGCGTCTACATAGGGTACAAATTCCTCCGGCGGATTCAGAGCAGGAATGACAATGATACAATTCATAACACATACCTCTTTTAATAAATGATAGAAAGATGCAGGGTCTTGACTCCGTACCAGTGAGCCACGGCCTCATTGCGGTAGTCGCCGGTATCGTCGGCGGAGAGATCCTGGGGATCGAGCAGGGTGGGAACCACGGAGAAGTTCGGAACCCAGACCTCATCCACACCCTGGGTCAGCAGGGCGATGCGGTAGAGGCTTTCCTCGTGATAGCTTCGGGCATAGCCCTTGACGATGGACTCTGCGGCCGAAAGGCCGGTGATCTCATTCTTATCGGAAAAGACCAGAAGACCCAGAGCAAAGAGCAGCATGCCGGCGGTCAGACTTTTCCCGAAGTCCCGGCGAAGTCGGGAGAAGAAGGAAAGAAGGCTTTCCGTCAGTCCGAAGCGGCGGCAGAGGGAGGTCACCCAGCCGGTGAGATAGACCAGATTCAGAAAATACAGCAGATAGAAGAACATCCGCATGATATTTAAGGTCCGGCCGAAGATATAGGTCTGTCCCATCGAGTAGAGGGACGGCGTATAGGAGGCCGCCACCAGACAATAGGAGAGACCGGCCACGACACCGGGCAGAGGAAATGCAAACGTACAGTGAGAAAGCCCGGTAAAGAGGAAGGGCAGCAAAAGTACCGTAAAAAAGAGGAGATAGACCGTGGTCCAGTCCCGCATGCCCTTAAATGCATAGATAAAGGAATAGTAGATGGCCTCCATGGGTCCCATGGAATCCAGCTGCGCCGCCATGCGGGTGGCATTGCCGGGAGCCATGGCATTCACGGCCAGTCCCGCCAACATCAGCACAAGGGGCAGGATGCAGAAGAAGCCCCGTTTCTCCCGGTACAGGAGACAGAGCAGCAGGACAAAGACCAGAAGGATCGGGGTCAGCAGAGCCGTCACATAGTTGGCGCCGCCGATCACCACAGCCAGAAAGCAGGAGGACAGGGCATAGGCCGTGCGCGCTCCCCGTTTCTCCGCCTTCAGATACAGTAATATAAAGGAAAGGAAAAACAGCATGCAGCTGTGCATGAATACGTAGTGCAGCGCGCCGTTGAACCAGTAGAAGGCGGATTTCCCCTCATCGAGCACATGGACGGACAGAAAGAGTACGGCAAGAGTCAGACATTGCCGGAGGCTTTTATTCAGCTCCAGGTAGTGGGTGAAAAGCGTACGCATCAGAAGCCAGGTACTGACCGTCAGCATCCCCAGCATAAGAAAGGTGGTCAAGGGATAGAGACGCTGACTGATGACAGCAGGCTGCAGGGACATGAGGAAGATGGAAGCATAGGTGCCCTGCCAGGTGTTATAATAATTCACTACATTTTGTACAGCAGCCCTCAGAACAGAAGCGACGGAATGCGTCTCCTTCCAGGCCAGATGGGCGGCCAGACCGTAGGCGTAGTCATCCCCGGCCGGATGGGAATAGAAGGCCAGAGCCAGAACCGGGACGATGCTGACAAGAAAGGCCAGAGCCAGAATCCGGGACAGACGCTGCACGGGTGACAGATTTTTCCAGTATTCGCATATCTTTTTTATCATAAAATAAGTACCTCTATATTTTTTTGACACTATAACCAATGATACCGAATCCGAAAAGCCTTGTCAACGTTACTGTTCACTCGTACCTCGTTCCGGTAACGATTCGCAGGCTCATTTAAAGTTTTGCTTTGGTCTGGCTGCTGTTTGAACTGTAACTTGTCGTTACTGTACAGACGCCAGCCAGTACCAGAGTAACTGAGAATATCTGCATTTAGGGACTTTCGATATGTTCATAATCTAGAAAGTTCGGACGGCTCCGTACAAATGGAATGTTCCTGGCTCAGGTTGAATCCGCAGGGATTCTCTATGCGCATCACTCCTTC
>CAVKIR010000015.1:2541-12402 GCA_963656395.1 Prevotella sp. CAG:279 | reverse complement strand
AATCATGTTCATACGCCCTCAGCAGCGAGTGCTTCGGGCTGTACTGAATAGTTACTTTATTTCTTTGTTACACCAAGCGCTTATGTATGAATCTTAGCATATATGTAATTTCATTTCAATATATATTTTTAAATATTTATTTATGAAATGCCGTTACATTTTCGCTTTAAAATACATTTACAGAAAAAATAAGGGACAGACTGGTTGTACCTGTCTGTCCCTGGACTTGTCCATTCCTTTTCCGGCTTATTCTTCGCTGTCTTCGGCTTCCTCTTCTGCCGCCTCACGCTCCACCGCCATCTCTGCATTGTAGTGCTCTGCATGAAGAACGGCGCGCTCTATCTCCCGCTCGTCGGCTGAATCGTCGGCCTCCTCCGGCATGATCTTGATCAGACCCTGCTCCAGCTCCTGGATCGCGATGGATAAGGGCTTCTTGCCCTTGCCGTCTACGAAGGGCTCCTCGCCGGCGATAAGCTGACGGGCGCGCTTGGAGGTAGCCAGCACGATGGAATAACGGCTGTTGACTACCGGGGTTTCACCCTCCTCTACCTCGCTGTTGACTACCTTTATTAAATCGGAATATGACGGATGTAACATGTTTTCACCTTAACCTTTCTGAAATTTGCTAATGTCTTTTTTGATGGTGTGAATAAGCTCCAGATTGCGCGAGACACGGCTGTGTTCTCCCTGTATAATCTGATGCACCTGCGTCACGCAGGTATCTAAATCATCATTGATGATGAAATAATCATAGTTCTCGATGCCCTCGGCTTCCTCAGAGGCTCGGGAGAGGCGCTTCTCTACCACCTCCGGGCTCTCGGTTCCCCGGCCTATCAGGCGATCCTTCAGGGTCTGCGCATCCGGCGTGGATACGAATAAGAGCAGGGTATCAGGGAATCGCTTCTTGATCTGCAGGGCACCCTGAATCTCGATCTCCAGAATCACATCCTTGCCCAGAGCCAGCTGCTCTTCCACATAAGCGCGCGGGGTTCCGTAATAGTTACCTACATAACAGGCGTGCTCGAAGAGGGCGTCGTCAGCTATCATCTGCTCGAATTCTTCTTTGGTCCGGAAGAAATACTCCCTTCCGTCCGCCTCGCCTTCTCTGGGGGCACGGGTCGTGGCTGAGATGGAAAGTGCATAGCTGTCATAGCGGCCCACCAGCTCCTTCATCAGCGTTCCTTTGCCTGCTCCGGAGAAGCCGGACACCACCAGTAATATACCTTTTCTGTCCATGCTGCTCTCCTTACTCGATGTTCTGTATCTGCTCCCGGATCTTCTCGATGCCGGTCTTCAGCTCGATGGCGTGGTTGGAAATCTCCAGGTCATTGGCCTTGGAAAGAATCGTATTGGCCTCCCGGTTCATCTCCTGGGCGATGAAGTCAAGCTTTCGACCCACACTCTCCTTCTCCTCCAGGGTCGCCCTCGTATGCTCGATGTGACTGCGCAGTCTCACGACCTCCTCATCCACACAGATCTTGTCTGCAAAGATTGTCACCTCGGAAGCGATACGGCTCTCCTCGATCTGGGTATCGGCCAGAAGCTCCTTTACCTTTGCTTCCAGCTTCGCACGATATTCCGTCACGATCTGCGGAGATCGCTCCTCCACGTAATCCACGTGGTGCAGCAGCTCATCCAGCTTTCCGCAGAGATCCCGCTTCAGATTCTCGCCCTCCTTCACCCGGGTGGCGACGAACTGCTCACAGGCTCCCTTCATGGCTTCTTCCAGAATCTTCCAGACTTCCTCCTCATCATCCTGAACCTCTTCCATGACCAGAACCTCCGGGTAGCGGGACAGGGCGCCTGCCTTTACGTCCTGCTCCAGGCCGAACTCCTCTGCCATCTGCCGGATATACTTCAGGTACTCCGCAGCGATCTCCTTATTATAATGAAGAGCCACCTTGCTTTCCGAGAGATCCTCGTAGGTGATGAACAGATCCACCTTGCCGCGCTGGATATAGGTCTTTAAGAGACTTCGAATCGCTGCCTCGAAATAATTCAGTTTCTTCGGCATCTTAATGGCCACATCCAGGTATCTGTGGTTGACGGACTTGATCTCCACCGTCATCTTACGTTCCCCTTCGGATACCTCGCACCGGCCAAAGCCTGTCATACTCTTTACCATGGTTGTCTTCTCCGCTCCGCAGTGCAAGGCTGACACAGCTGCTTTATTTATACTGAAATTCTGCACTGCTCATTTGGATTTCATTGTAGTTGAATTTTTTCATCGTGTCAAGTATACTAATCAAAAAGCGCAACGATTAAGGAGGCCGTTTTCACCATGGCATTTGACGGAATTACTGTATCCTGTCTTCGAAAGGAGCTGTCGGATAAGCTGACCGGCGGACGCATCACCAAGATCGTCCAGTCCGAGGCCGACGAGCTTCTGCTTACGATAAAGAATAGCAAAGACCAATATCGACTGCTCTTATCCGCCTCGGCGAGTCTGCCGCTGGTCTATCTGACAGACAGGAATAAGCCTGCGCCCATGACTGCGCCGGGCTTCTGTATGCTGCTTCGCAAGCACTTAGGCGGCGGCCGCATCGTGGATATCACCCAGCCCTCCCTGGAGCGGATTCTCTCTTTTCATATCGAGCATCTGGATGAAATGGGCGATCTCTGCCGCAAGACCCTCATCGTGGAGCTGATGGGCAAGCACAGCAACCTCATTTTCTGCAAAGAGGACGGCATGATCCTGGACAGCATCAAGCATGTCTCTCTGGCGGTCAGCTCTGTTCGGGAGGTGCTTCCCGGAAGGCCCTACTTCATTCCCCATACCCAGGAGAAGCTCGATCCGCTGACTGCCGATCCGTCGGAAATGGTTTCGGCCATCTGTGAGAAGCCGGTGCCTCTCTCCAAGGCCATCTATACCACGCTGACGGGCTTTTCCCCGGTCATGGCTGAGGAGCTCTGCCACCGGGCAGCGGTGGAATCCGCGCGGCCCGCAGGCGCGCTGGAGGCTCCCGAGCGGGAGATGCTGGCGCATCAGCTGCTGCGTCTTACCGAAACGATTCAGACCGGTGCGTTTGAACCGCATATTTATTATAATGAAGCAGGGGAGCCCGTGGAATTTTCCGCGGTTTTGCTGACCATGTACGGAGATCTGACAGGTCAGGCCTTCGACTCCATTTCCGCCCTGCTGGAGAGCTATTATGCCACCAAGAATACCCTGACCCGCATCCGCCAGAAATCCTCGGATCTCCGGCGCATCGTACAGACTGCTCTGGAGCGCAGCCGCAAGAAATACGACCTGCAGAGCCGACAGCTCTCCGACACGGAAAAGCGGGAAAAGTATAAGCTCTGGGGCGAACTGATCCATGCCTACGGCTACGGCGTGCCCGAGGGTACGAAGTCCATGCAGGCTCTGAATTACTATACGAATGAGGAGATCACGATTCCCCTCGACCCGACCCTCTCAGCCCAGGAAAATGCGAAGAAATATTTCGACAAATACGGAAAATTGAAACGAACCTTTGAAGCCGTGACGAAGCTTCTGTCTGAGACTGCGGCCGAGACGGAGCATCTGGAATCCATACAGACTGCCCTTGACATGGCTCTCTCCGAGGAGGATCTGGTGCAGATCAAGGAGGAGCTGGTGGCCTCCGGCTATATTCGCCGCAAGGGCGGCAGCAAGAAGGTGAAGATCACCTCGAAGCCCTACCACTATATCTCCGGCGACGGCTTTGATATCTATGTGGGAAAAAATAATTATCAGAACGATGAACTGACCTTCCAGTTTGCCTCCGGCAATGACTGGTGGTTTCATGCGAAGGGCGCGCCCGGCTCCCATGTCATCGTGAAGACGGACGGTAAGGAGCTGCCGGATCGCACCTTCGAGGAAGCAGGTCGGCTGGCGGCCTACTATTCCAGAAATCGGGGCGGTGACAAGGTAGAGATCGACTATGTCCGAAAAAAGCAAGTAAAAAAGCCCGGCGGAGCGAAGCCAGGCTTTGTGGTATATTATACGAATTATTCTCTGATGATTGATTCGGATATCTCCGGCATCCGGCAGGTGGAGTAATAATCTTGGTTACAGTGTCAAAAGTCTGAGTCCACGACATGCTTGCATGTCGGTGGAGGAATGACTTTATGACACGCACTTCAATGAGGATGTAGTGGGGCGAAAGCCCCGCGAGAATCCGAATTGAAGTAGAATTGTGGGAGTGCGAAGCACGGAACAATTCGTGTAACCAAAGGTTCGGGTGTTTTGACACCCGAACCAATCTTACGCGGGACACAGCCGTCTCTCGACTTCATGACCGGCCGCGATGCTCACAAGATGCAGGATAGCCTGTACCACCTGGTGACACACCCGCACGATGAATTCACAGTCCTCCTCGATACCGTGTTTCAGAGTCAGATACTCCTCATGGGCTTTCCGAATGAATGCGCAGATGGCCTCCGCAGTCTGGAATTTCTGCGCATCGATGCGGGCGCGGAAGGCCTCCCCGCTCTTCACGTATGCGCGAAGCCGGAACTTCAGCTCCTTCTCGTAGATGCAGTGATCCTTCAGGCTGCCCGGGTAGATGCGATTGTGCGGAAAGGTAAAATAATCCGCGATATAGTGAATGATTTCACCGAGACGCCGCATATAAGCGCGTCCGTGATCCAGCATCAGCTCGGAATTCTGCGAAAGCTCCTGGATGCGCTCCCGCACCATGTCGAAGGTTCCCTGGAATTCATGGCGCCTGGTCAGAAAGGACGGCTGACAATCCGGGAGAATGCTCCCCAGATAGAAGGCCTTCCTATGACGATTCAGTGTCGGGAAGTCCATGTCCTGTGCGATATATCTGGCCAGTGAAATATGTGATTTTTTTCTCATTGATTTCCTCCATCCTCACAGCATCCTGCCGCTTTATCCGGTTTCCCCTCATATGGCATTACACTTTTTCATCGTACTCTGATTTTTTTCGGTTGTCTATCACTAACTTCTACAATCTTCGGGAGATTTTCCCGGCGATTTTTAGTAATTTTCCCTTGATTCACGCTATAATTTTCAGTACACTTAAATGAGTTACGGAGGGTGAATGACCATGAAGCATGAGATACAAAGCCAGGCCACAAAGCAGGCGCTTGCGGATTCCTTAAAGCAGCTCCTGGCGAAAAAATCGTTTTCGAAAATTACGGTGACGGAGGTCGTGGAGAACTGCGGATACAACCGCAAGACCTTTTACTATCATTTTGAAGATATCTATTCCCTGCTGAAGTGGATGCTGGAGCAGGATCTTTTGTCTGTCATGGACAGTCATGAGCTGACAACGGATCCGGAGAAGGTGATTCGCTATGCCCTCCATTATATCAAGCAGAATCGGCAGCTTCTGACCTGTGTCATCAATGAACTGGGGCATGATGAGCTTCGCAATTTTCTCTACGATGACCTGGCTGCTCCTATCCGGCTGGTGATTCAAAAGGCTGAGTCGGAGGCCGGCCTTGTGCTGGAGGATGCGTATCGGGAGTATCTCACTGCCTTTTATACCAGCGGCATGACGGGCATGATCGTACAGGTACTGCTTCGGAAGATTTCTTCGGAGGAAAAGTTTGTGGAGGATATGATTACGACCTTCAAGGTGTCGCTGACGGCGCTCGTGCAGGCGCGGGGTCGCAGGATATCCTAGAGTGAATTCCCCCAACTCTGAAGATAGCTTGAATTTTCGAAGATTTGTTTGCGCTGGCAGCACCCGAAGGAGCCACTGTCTGAGGCCGAAGGCCGAGTTTGGCGGTCGGGTGCGGATAAGCCGCGCGAACAAATCCGAAAATTCATGCGTTTCAGAGTGGGGGAATGTTTCGTTCTCCGTACGTATTATATCAAGACACATAATCAAACAACGACAACTGATTCGACTCCGGCAGATCGCCAAGAAGCCCCAGATCGCCCATAAAGTCGATCACGGTCTTGGACAGCTTGCTTCTCGTGCGCAAATCATCCCTTGACAGGAAGGGGCCGTCCTTGGCGGCGGCTTCCAGCTGGTCGGCAGCTTTATCACCTAGGCCTTCTATCGTACTTAACGCCGGCATCAGCTTACCGTCGATGATCTGGAAATGGTGAGCCTTTGCCCGGTAGATGTCGATGGGCCAGAATTCGAAGCCTCTGGCGTACATTTCCTGGACGATGTGCATATCCTTCATGCTGTCCTGTTCCTTCTTGGAGAGGGAATCACTGCGGCGCTTGTAGTCAGCCATATAGTAGGCCAGCTTCTCCTTGCCCTGACACATAAGCTCATAGCTGAAGGCCGAGGCACGGATACTGAAGTAGGCCGCATAGTAGGCCAGCGGGTAGTTGATCTTGCAATAAGCGATTCGCCAGGCCATCATGACATAGGCCGCCGCATGCGCCTTCGGGAACATGTACTTGATCATTTTACAGGACTCGATATACCAGTCCTCTACGCCCTCGGCCTTCATGGCCTCGATCCACTCGGGCTTCAAGCCCTTTCCCTTTCGCACACTCTCCATGATGGTAAAGGACAGGCTGGGCTCCACGCCCTGCTGAATCAGATACAGCATGATATCGTCTCGGGTACAGATGGCCGTGGAAATGGTGGCCTTGCCCTCCTTGATAAAGCGCTGCGCATTATTCAGCCACACATCAGTACCGTGGGACAGTCCCGAAATCCGGATCAGATCCGAGAAGGACTGGGGCTTGGCGTCGCACACCATCTGGATAACGAAGTCGGTGCCGAACTCCGGGATACCCAGGCAGCCAAGCGGGCAGCCGTCGATATCCTCCGGTCGGATACCGAGAGCCTCTGTATTCTTAAAGAGAGACATGACACCGGGATCGTCCAGCGGAATAGTCTTCGCATCCAGACCGGTCAGGTCCTCCAGCATACGAATCATGGTCGGATCATCGTGTCCCAGAATATCCAGCTTCAACAGGTTGTGGTCGATGGAGTGGTAGTCAAAATGGGTGGTGATGATGTCCGTGGTCATATCGTTCGCGGGATGCTGGATCGGGGTGAAGGAATGAATCTCCTCCCCGTGAGGCAATACGACGATACCGCCCGGGTGCTGACCCGTCGAACGGCGCACGCCCACGCAGCCCTGGACGATCCGGTCGATCTCACAGTTCCGCTTGTGCTGTCCCCGCTCCTCGTAATAATTCTTTACATAACCGAAAGCGGTCTTATCCGCCAGGGTTCCGATGGTTCCGGCGCGGAAGGTCTGACCCGTACCGAAGATGACCTCCGTATACTTATGCGCCTTGGACTGGTAATCGCCGGAGAAGTTCAGGTCGATATCCGGCTCCTTATCGCCCTTGAAGCCTAAGAAGGTCTCGAAGGGAATATCGAAGCCCTCCTTTTTCAGGGGGCCGCCGCAGACCGGACAGCTCTTATCCGGCATGTCGCAGCCGGCTGCACCCGCGTACTTCCGTACCTCTTCCGACTCGAAATCACTGTAATGGCAGGCCGGGCAGTAATAGTGGGGCGGCAGCGGATTCACCTCTGTGATTCCAGCCATGGTGGCCACGAAGGAGGAGCCTACGGAGCCTCGGGATCCCACCAGATAGCCGTCCGCGTTGGACTTCCATACCAGCTTCTGGGCAATGATGTACATAACCGCGAAGCCATTGGAAATGATGGAGTGCAGCTCCTTCTCCAATCGCTCGGTTACCACCTGGGGCAGCTCCTCACCATAGATGGAGTGAGCCTTCTCATAGCAGATGTCACGGAGGGTCTGATCCGAATTCTCGATGACCGGCGGACACTTATCCGGGCGCACCGGGGAAATCCGTTCGATCATGTCCGCGATCTTATTGGTGTTAGTGATGACTACCTCTTCTGCTTTCTCGCTTCCGAGATATTCGAATTCTGCCAGCATCTCCTCGGTGGTGCGAAGGTAGAGCGGTGCCTGGTTGTCGGCATCCTTGAAGCCCTTGCCGGTCATGATGATCCGCCGATAGACCTCGTCCTCCGGGTTTAGGAAATGCACATCGCAGGTGGCCACCACGGGCTTGTGGAACTGCTCGCCCAGGGACACGATCTTTTTATTCAGTCGGATCAGGTCGTCCTTCGACTCGAAGGTGGGTCGATCGCCCCGCAGCATGAATTCATTATTTCCCAGGGGCTGGATCTCCAGGTAGTCATAGAAGTTCACCAGACGGGCAATCTCCTCGTCGGGCGCGGAGCGTACCAGCGCCTGGTAGAGCTCTCCGGCCTCGCAGGCAGAGCCCACGATGAGTCCCTCCCGGTACTTCTGGAGTACACTTTTGGGGATTCTGGGCACCCGGGCGAAATATTCCAGATGGGACCAGGAGACCATACGATACAGGTTCACGCGGCCAATCTCATTTTTCGCCAGAATGATGACATGGTGCGCAGCCAGCTTCTTGATGGCGTCTGCATCCAGGGTACTCATCTGATTCACACCGTTTAGGTCGAAGACATCGCGTTCCTTCAGCATCTGCACAAATTTCACGAAGATTTCAGCCGTACAGCCCGCGTCGTCCACGGCACGATGGTGATTTTCCAGAGAGATATTCAGAGCCTTCGCCACCGTATCCAGCTTATAACGGTTCAGCTGGGGCAATAAAATCCGCGCCAGCGCCACCGTATCCACTACGGTGAACGCACAGGGCAGACCCTGGCGCTCGCTGTTCTTGCGGATAAAGCTCATATCGAAGCCCGCGTTGTGAGCCACCATGACGGCTCCCTTGCAGAAGTCCAGGAACCTTGGCAGAATCTCCTCGATGGTGGGCTCGTTCATAACCATCTCGTCGTTGATCCCGGTCAGCTTCTCGATCTCGAAGGGAATCGGCGTCTGGGGGTTCACGAAGACGCTGAACCTGTCCGTGATCGCACCCTTTTCCACCCGCACGGCTCCGATCTCGATGATCCGGTCATTTTCCGCAGAAAAACCGGTGGTCTCGATATCGAAGACCACATAGGTGTCGTCCAGGCTCTGTCCGGCCGCGTCGGTGACGATGTCCTTCAGATCATCCACCAGATAGCCCTCCAGGCCGTAGATCACCTTGAAAGCATCACCCTTGTCCAGACTGTGACTGGCGTCCGGGTAGGCCTGCACCACACCGTGATCCGTCACAGCGATGGCCGTATGCCCCCAGGACTTGGCTCGTTTGATGATGTCCTTCACATCGGAGACACCGTCCATATCGCTCATCTTCGTGTGGCAATGGAGCTCCACGCGCTTCACTTCGCTGTTGTCCGTCCGGGGCGTCCGGAAGTCGGAGGACTTCTTGATGCCCACCACGGAGCTGATGGTCAGCTCGTTATCGAAGCGATCCATGGCGGTAAGACCCTTCAGCTTGATAAAGGCTCCCTTTTTCACCTTTTCCCGGAAGGCTTCCATTTCCTCATTTTTCTCAAAGATTTTGATGCGGATGGTATCGGTATAGTCGGTCACTGTGATGGTTACGATGGTCTTCTCACCGCGAATCTCCCGCTCATCCCAGCCGGTGACCTGGCCGTGGATGACCACCTCGCCCATCTCGCCGATGACCTGCACCAGATCGATGATCTCGCTGTCGTCGAAATCACGGCCATAGAGCACGTCGGGATTGCTGCTAACACCGCGACCTCGAAAGCCTCCGCCGGAGCGCAGGGTCTTGCCGTAGGCGTATTCGCTCTTGCCGAAATTGCCGAAGCTCTTCTTGCCGCCGGAAGCAGCCGCAGCCTTTTTCTCGGTCTTTGGCTTGCCTAAGCTGCCCGATCCTGCTGCCGAAGCCTGGCTGCCGCCCGCGTTCTCCGCGCTTTCCGAGCTCTCCGCCGCATCGGCCGCCTGCTTGGCCGCCCACATGGCCGCGTTCAGGGCCTCCGCCTGCTTCTCCACGTCCACCCGGCCGCTGCGCTTCTTCTTTTCTTCCTGCTTTTCCACAAACTCCACCTGAATTTTCACGTCCAATCC
>CAVKIR010000015.1:0-2439 GCA_963656395.1 Prevotella sp. CAG:279 | reverse complement strand
CATCGCTCGGTGAAAATCTTGTACAGAATGCGGATAAGCTCGTCGGCAGCGTCCTCGCCCAGCGTCGTCTTCTGCAGTTCCATTTTCAGAATATGGGGCTCCGGAAATTCGACCTTCGCGCCCCGGAACAGGTTGTACTCCAGCATACTGTAGTTGCGCAGCTCAAAGAGAATGCTGTCCTTATAGAGCTCCATCAGCTTCTCCGGGTTATACTGACCAGACAGCTCGAAGCGTTCCAGAATCTTGACTGTGATGTCGGCATTGCCGAACAGCTGCTTTTTTAATGTCTTTTCAAGCTGAAAAAGCTGCTCCTTATGGATCAGCTTTCCGCTCACAAGATAGACTCTTATGAAATTTTTTGCCCGGTTGGAGGTGACCTTTTCCACCTTCACCTGCTCCAGTAGATCCTTTAGTCCCTGCTCCACAGGAAGCGGTGGAAATACCTCCGCGAACATTTTTGTCATTTAGTTATCTCCCTAGTTCTCATTCCAGTGGAGCAATTCCTCGCGCAGGGCGCCGAGGAGCTCGCTCTCCGGCATCCGCTGCACGATCTCGCCATCCTTGATCAGCATGCCGGTGCCTTTGCCGCCCGCGACTCCGATATCTGCTTCCTTCGCCTCGCCCGGACCGTTTACCACGCAGCCCATGACGGCTACCTTGATGTCATCCAGCGGAATATCCTCCACCATCTGCTCTACCTGGTTAGCCAGGCCGATGAGGTCGATCTGGGTTCTGCCGCAGGTCGGGCAGGATACCACCTCGATGCCGCCCTTTCGAAGTCCCAGCGTCTTCAGAATGCGCTTTGCGGAGCGGATCTCCTCCAGGGGATCTCCGGTCAGGGATACACGGATGGTATCGCCGATGCCCTGATAGAGGATGATGCCCAGTCCCACGGCGGACTTTATATTGCCGGAATACAGGGTGCCGGACTCGGTGATGCCCACATGAAGCGGATAATCGGTCTTCGCGGCAATCAGCTCATGAGCCCTGGCACACATCATGACATCGGAGGACTTGATGCTGATGACCAGATTGTCATAGCCCATATCCTCGATGAGATGTACCTTGTCCAGGGCGCTCTCTACGATGCCCTCCGCGGTGACACCGTGGTATTTCTCCACCAGATCCTTCTCCAGAGAGCCGCTGTTGACACCCACGCGGATCGGGATACCGCGCTCCTTCGCAGCATCAACGACGGCCTGTACACGTTCCCGGCTTCCGATGTTGCCCGGGTTGATGCGGATCTTGTCCGCTCCGTGCTCGATAGCCGCCAGAGCCAGCTTATAATCAAAATGAATGTCCGCCACCAGAGGAATCGTGATCTGCTTCTTGATCTCCGTCAGAGCCTGCGCTGCCTCCATGGTCGGAACCGCGCAGCGAATGATATCGCACCCCGCCGCCGTCAGCGCCTGAATCTGGGCTACGGTAGCCTCCACATCCTCTGTCTTTGTATTTGTCATGGACTGGATCAGGATCGGATTGCCTCCGCCGATGACCCGGTCGCCGATCTTAATAACCTTCGTATGCTCTCTCATATTCTCTTATCTCCCTTATCTCACGTTCTTTTTTCAGACGGCTTCGCTTCTCCACACTTAACACCATACCGATCTCGAAGAGCAGGAACACGGACGCTGTTCCGCCGTAGCTGAAGAAGGGCAGGGTTACACCCGTAGTCGGGAAAAGACTGGTGACAACCATCAGATTCAGCACCACCTGCAGGGCCACATGGGAAAAGACACCGATGACCAGCAGCCTTCCGTAGACATCCTCCGCCTCCTGTGCGACACTGTAGAGCCGGTACAGAAGGTAGACGAACATCAGTATAATCAGGCCTGCACCAAAGATGCCCAGCTCCTCACAGATGATGGAGAAAATCATATCATTGTAGGGCTCCGGGATACGCCCCAGCTTCTGGATGCTGTTGCCCAGGCCCTTTCCGAAGAGTCCGCCGGAGCCAATGGCATATAAGGCCTGCAGAGACTGATATGCCTTATCTGATTCATAGGAATAGGGATCCAGCCAGGCCAGGATCCGGGCACCTCGAAAGTTGCCGCCGGTGCCTGCCTCTCCCGAAGCCAGCTTCTTCTTCAGAAGGAAAATCAATCCGCCGACGCCCGTGGCGCCTGCACCGCCCATCAGAAAGAAGGGCCAGTACTTCGGATATACCATGAATGCCATCAGAAAACTGATTCCCAGCACGATTGTGGCCGTACTCATGTTGTTACTGATTTTCAAAATCAGGAAGGACACGAAGGCCGTCGGCAGCAGCACGCCGATGAAGGTCTTCATATTCCGAATTCGATTTGAAAAGTTACTGATCTGGGTCGCCGAGAAGAGAATCATCGCCACCTTCACCGGCTCCGCCACCTGGAACTGTCCGATGCCCTGGACTTTAATCCAGCGGGTCGCACCCTTTACGGTGACGCCCAGTCCCGGCAC
>CAVKIR010000014.1:0-12416 GCA_963656395.1 Prevotella sp. CAG:279 | reverse complement strand
GGTGCCCGGGTAGGCCACGACGGTTCCGGCCTGCTCGTAAGCCTCGTCGTAGCTTAAGCCCTCCGCCTGCAGGCGGCTCACCTTATCGTTATAGAGGTCGGTCTGCTTCTCGATAGTTCGGTAAGCCGAACAAATCCAAAAGTCCAGACCCTCTTTCCGGCCGTCGGCCAGCATCTGCTGTAAGTACGCTACGGCGCGACTGTCAAAATAGTAATTATTCTCGATTTCAGAAACCTGGGGGCTATAGCCTTCCTCCATGGGATGATCGGCATTGACCAGGGTCAGCTGCCAGGCGTCTGCATCCTCCGAGAAGGCTGTCGAAAATTTGCCCGTGCCGCTGCTCTTCTCACTTGCGCTGACATTTTCGGATTTCCCTGCTGCAAGTCCGGCCTCAACCCGTGCCAGCAGGCCTGTATCCTTTGCAAATACGATTTTTCCACAGAGTAGGCCGATCACAAAGGCCAGGAACCAAATCGCCAGGATACTCCGATAGACTCGACGCTGACGGCGGCGACGCGTTTCGGCGCGTTCGGATCGTCTCTCTCCATAAGCTTCCACGGCTCTCCTCCTTCTGCCTCTTCCTTCGTTCTGTCCTCTTTCATCTGTATATTCGCTCCGCATGCCTCTCACCTCTTGAGACATAGTGTAGGTGCGCCTTGCATCATCTTTGTATCATACTCACGATTCAGACCTTCTCCAGCAGCACCTCGATGACACCGCCGCAGACCATCCCCTCCTCCTCAGCCTCGCAGGCCGTCATGCTGACGCGAATCACATCCTGCTGGCGGGTCTCGTCATGCATGAGGAAGCGGGCTTTTTCCTTGACACCGGCCTCCACGCAGCCGCCGCCGATGGTGCCGGAGACGGTGCCGTCCTCCAGAACCAGCATCTTCGTGCCGATGCTGCGGGGTGCGGAGCCGTGCCGATCGACGATGGTGCAAAGCACCCGGGAGCGGATGTCTGTCTCATCCTGCAGAAGTGCCATCTGCTCCTCCGAGAAGCCACAGGTCTTTTTTTCCTGATTCTTGATGGAAATGATTTCGCCGAGAATCGACACCGCAATCTCCTCCGGCGTCTCCGCGTGGATCGTCAGGCCGATGGGAGCGTGAAGTTCTTCCACCTGCTCCGCCGGGACGCCCTGCTCCAGCAGATTTTTCCTAACCAGAGCGGAGCGTCCTCTGCTTCCCATCATGCCCAGATATGCATAGCTTTTCTTTACAATTTTTTCCAGGCAAACCAAATCATAGCGGTGGCCGCGGCTCATGACCACAAAGTAGGTATCCTCGTCGCCCTGCACTGCGTCCAGTCCGTGCTCGAAGCTGTCGCAGATCACCCGCTTCGCTCCGGCTCGCCTGGCCGCATCGGCAAAGGACGGGCGATCCTCCAGAACCGTTGTATCGAAGCCCAGCATCAGTGCCATCCGAAGCAATGCCACGCCCACATGACCCGCGCCGCAGATGACTAACTTCTTCTCATCTCCCAGACAGTCGCAAAAAATGGTTTCACCCGCCAGTTCCTGCAGACCGCTGGTACGAAGCTTCTCTGCTGCTTCCCGATGTTCGGTTAAAAAGCCGTCTTCAAAGCTCTGCCAGAGAAGCTCGCCCTCGGCAAAGAAGGCTTTTTCGCCGGTGTGCGATCCCTGTAGGATCGTCAGCACGCGTTTTTCTTTTCGATTCTTGTTTTCCTGTAATGTATCAAATAAACTGCTCATCATCTGTCTTACTTTTGTCTTGCTTGATTGCTTGTAGTCCTGATAAAATACTATTTTTGTCCACACTGGGCTTTATTATGGGGTGCGGATATCCACATCCCGGAGCTCCTTTTCCCCACATTCCACCAGCCGCACCCTTTCCGGGTACTTTTTGATGATCCGGCGGCCGCCTACATCACCGGTCAGTTCCTGAAGCTCTCCGAAATAGCGGCTGTCCCACAGAACCGGATTGCCGCGCTCTCCTGCGTGAGAGGCACAGACGATAGAACCCGGATGGGAAAAGCCCACCTCCAACATCCGTTCCACGGTTTCTGACTTAAGATAAGGCTGATCGCAGACCATAAAAAGTATGCCGCGTAAGGCGGGATCTCGATTCAGGCAGGCCTGCAGTCCTAAGTGCAGGGAATGGCTGATGCCAAGCTCCGGCGCGTCATTTCGCACGGCCAGCATGCCGCGTTCCTCTGCGGCAGCTTCGATCTCGTCAAAGCGGGTGACAACCACGCGAAGGCAGTCTGAAAACTGCGTCAGTTTGTCTAACGTAACCTCATATAAGGGCTCTTCCCCCACCCGTTCCTCCAGCAGCTTATTTCCGCCGTACCGCTTAGACAGGCCTGCTGCCAGCACCACGATGCCGTACTGCCTCTGTATCAGTGTCCGAATGGCTTCGACGCAGCCACGGCCTATCTTATGGGACTTATCGGAAATGAGATGAACCAGGCTTGTATCCTTTCTCGGATCCACATCGCCGATTTTCATACCCGCTTTTACCGGTACATCCGCCTGCAGCATACCGCGGATGATGCCGTCGATCTGCGCATAGACCGGATGGCCGCCCGTGTAGGCCAGAATGCTGCCCTTCTCCACAATATCGCCGATGGCCGCCACCGGTTCCATAAGACCGTCCGCAGAAGCCTTTATCAGCCGCTCCAGGCCAAAGCCGCCCACGATCCCCGGCACGCCCGTGTTCGGGATAGCGCTGCCCTGATAGAGCGGACAGCCCAGCTTCTCGCCTCGCATGGTCTCGATGACCGCATGGCAGTCCTTTCCCGCCGTGAAGCCGGGACCAAGAGCCAGCACCAGCGGTGCGTCCGTGAGGGCTGTTCCGATATTCTTTTTTGCCATGATGGCGTCGATGACCACATCCGGCTGCCAGACCTGCCGCACCGCCGCCTCCGGATCTACCAGAACACCGATACATCCCTGTCCGGCCAGTGCTATGGCCTCCTCCGCCGTCTTCGCCAGTACGCCGGTCACGCCCTCCACCTCTGCACGTCCCTCGTAGACCGCACGGGAATAGGCCACCTGGCGGCGAACCGTCAGCGGCACGGCGATTTCTGTCATGATGATCCGATGACCCGCCCGGAAGAGCTCCCAGGCCACGCCCGTGGCCAGGTCTCCGGCGCCTTTTATCAATATCTTCACATTATTTCTCCTGTTGCATGGGGATTCCAGGGCGGCATCAGGCGGGAGGCTGTGAGAATCACATCCGCACCATCCTGTATTGCCAGAGCCGCTTCCAGCGCCGCTGCTTCCCGCTCCGGCGTATCCGCCTTGTTGAACAGCACCGCATAGCGCATCCCAGGCTCCACGCCCTTTCGTCCTCCGCAGGGGCCAAGCGCCAGCTTAGCCAAATCCACTGCGGTCAGCGTGTCGCTTTCCTGCTTTCCGAGGATCTCACAGACCTGCTCCACGCGGCAGCAGCTGTCCTTGATCGACTGTCCCACTGCGTCCAGTCCATACACTGCGAGCACCAGAGCGGTCTCCGGCAAAAGAACCGGTTCCCCGTCTCTGGGAGCTTTGACCGGACACCCTTTTGCTCCGTCCGCTTCCAGAAGCAGGTACACGCCATCCGCTAAAAGTTCCCGGCAGAAGTTCCCCGGCAGCGCTTTGCATTTCCAGTCGGAAACAGGCTCTCCCATCCAGAGAGTGCCTGTTTTTTCAAGGATTTCCCGGGCTGCGCCCATATCCGGACGATCCAGGAAGGATTCATTTCTTTCGTATTGGATGTGGGTGGTGGTGCCTACAGCAGCTCGAATTCCCAGTTTTTTACATTCCATCTGAAGACGGCGCAGGCAGGTGGTTTTCCCGCCCGCACCAATGATGGAGAGCACGGAAGCAGAACTGTTCTCCGACATTCCCAGGGTCTCCGCCAGAAACTCCCGCTCCACCCATTTTCCATTTTCAAACTGTTTTAACATAATTCCTATAATCTCAGTCCGTCCCCAGCGCAATCTTCTCACTGGTAATCGGCAGATTCCGGTGCCATACGCCCGTGGCGTTATAGATGGCGTGAGCCAGAGCCGGAGCCGGGGTGTTGATCACGATCTCACCGATGGATTTGACGCCGAAGGGGCCTGTGGGCTCATAGCTTGGCTTAAATTCCACCCGCAGATGTCCCATATCCTGACGTGTGGGAATCTTATACTGCATCAGGGAGCTGTTGATGAGCTGTCCCTTGGGTGTGTACTGGATGTTCTCGTACAGGGTCATGCCGATGCCCTGGCCTAAGCCTCCCTCCACCTGCACGGTCGCCAGGTTCGGGTTCACGACGGTACCGCAGTCCACCACCGCCGCGTAGTCCAGGATCTCTACATGCCCGGTCTCCTTGTCCAGCTCGATTTCCACTGCGCCTGCCATATAGGGAGGCGGAGACACCGGGGAGCTATGGCTGGCGGTCACCTGCAGGGCAATCTCGTTGCAGACCTGCGCCTTGAAGCCGATCTCCTCGCTGGTGACGGATTTGCCTGTCTTCGCATCGGTGGCTTTGCGGCCATCGAAATCCACATCCTCCGGATCGCATGCCAGCATACCGGCCGCCACCTGACAGATGCGCTGCTCCAGCTCCGTGGCTGCTTTCACTACGGCCTGACCGGTGATGTAGGTAGTACTGGACGCATAGGAGCCGGAATCGTAGGGCGAGCTGTCCGTATCCGCGCCGGACACGAAGATCTCGTCGGTGGTCACATGGAGGCAGTCCGCCGCCATCTGCGCCAGAATGGTATCGCAGCCTGTTCCCATATCCGCCGCCGCGATGGCCAGCTTATAGCTGCCGTCCTCATTCAGCATGATGGTGGCTGAACCCACGTCCACGTTGGAGATACAGGATCCCTGCATAGCCATGCCGACGCCCACGGCGCGCACCTTGCCATTGCCCATATCCCGAACCGGATACTTCTCCTTCCAGCCGATCATTTCCGCGGCGCGCGTCAGGCACTCGTCCAGGCGGCAGCTCTCTGCGATCTCACCATAATACGCGGGCATCCGCATTTTCTCGCGAACCACATTTTTCAGGCGAAGCGCGATCGGATCCATCTTCAGGATTCCGGCCAATTCATTCACGATGGACTCCAGAGCGAAGATACCCTGGGTCGCACCGTAGCCCCGGTACGCGCCCGTAGCCAGGGTGTTCGTATAGACCACGTCGAAGACATGGCGGAAGGCCTCCAGATTCGCTGTATACAAAGGAATCGCCTTGTGGCCGGTCAGGCCCGCCGTGGTGGGGCCGTGGTCGCCGTAAGCGCCTGTATTCGACAGATTGTAAAGGTCGATCACGCGGATGGTTCCATCCTTATCCGCGCCCAGACGCACGGTCACATCCATCTCATGACGGGGTGAGCCCGCGATCTGGCTTTCCTTTCTGGTATAAATGATTTTCGACGGCTTTTTCAGCATCCATGTGACGAAGGCCGGATAAATCTCCGCGACGACGGTCTGCTTCGCACCGAAGCCGCCGCCGATCCGGGGCTTCATGGCACGTACCTTCGCCTTCGGAATCCCGAGAGCCGTGGAAATAATTCTGCGCACATGGAACACGATCTGGGTGGAGCTGACCACCACCAGTCTTCCGTAGGTGTCGATATAGCAGTAAGTCCGGAAGGTCTCCATCATGGCCTGGTTGACCGCCGGTACATGATAGGTATGCTCCAGGGTGATGTCGCAGTCTGCGAGAACTGCCTCCACATCTCCTTCACCGTCCTCCATATGGGCACAGAGATTGCGCTTATTATCCGCGCCCACGGGAAACTTGGACTCCCAGTTGTCCTCCGGGTGAACCAGCACCTCATTGTCGATGGAAGTATGATAATCCAGCAGAGCCGGGAGCACCTGATATTTCACGCGGATAACCCGAAGCGCCCTGTCCACGCAGGCCTCGTCCTCACCCACCACGATGGCCACCGGGTCGCCTACAAAGCGCACATGCCGATCGAGAATCAGATGATCGTAGGGACTCCACTCCGGATAGGTCTGGCCTGCTGTGGCAAAGCGGTGCTTCGGCACGTCCTTCCAGGTATAGACAGCCTCGATGCCCGGCACCTTCAGAGCCGCCGCAGAGTTCACCTCCTCCACGATGGCATTGGCGTGGGGGCTTCGAAGCAGCTTAATCACCAGACATTCCTTCGGGGCAATGTCGTCCGTATAGACCGGCTGACCGGTCACCAGCGCCATAGCGTCCTTTTTGCGTTCCCGCTTTCCTACTTCCCGCATACGGCACCTCCATTTTTCTTATATTCCATAAAGGCATGCATCCCCCTAAGCTGTCCCTCATAGCCGGAGCAGCGGCAGAGATTACCCGCCAGATATTGCTTGATTTCCTCGTCGGTGGGTTCCGGATTCTCCCGGAACAGAGCGATGGCGTTCATAATCATGCCCGGGTTGCAGAAGCCGCACTGCTCCGCGCCCTGGTCGGCGATAAATGCGCCAAACTCCGCCGCTTCCTTCTGAAGACCCTCCAGGGTCTCTACCTTGCAGCCGTCGGCTCTGGCCGCAAGCACCGCACAGGAGAGCACCGGGGTACCGTCCAGGAATACCGTACAGAGGCCGCAGTTGGTAGTCTCACAGCCGCATTTCACACTGTAGCAGCCGTGCTCTCGCACGAAATGATAGAGGGTCTGATCCGCCGCCACGTCGTCCACGACCTTTTTTCCGTTTAATGTAATGGTTACGATCATGTCAGCCTCACTCCTTTCCCTGTACCGCCGCGAAGGCACGGCGCAGCAATACGCCTGCCAGGTGTCTGCGGAACGTATCGGAGGCGCGCATATTGCTCTGAAAAGCTGTCTCCTCCGAGAGACGCGCTGCCGTCTCCTCATCCATCGTTTCGATCTCATATACCTGCGCGATACCAGGTCTTGCACCGATGACAGCCTTTTTCACGCTGCCGCAGTCCGATACCGCCACCGTCAGCACCGGGAAATCCGTCCGGGTGTTGCGGTGGGACAGGTAGGCGAAATGACCTGCCTGCTTTTTCACGATGATGCGTACCAGAATGTCATTGTCCCGCTTCATTTTTACAAATTCTGACAGCGACACCATGCCGCCCTTGTAGAGCTCCACGCAGGTATCCAGAGCCAGAAAGGCTGTCATCACATCCGAGAAGCCGAAGCGCCCGAAGATGCTGCCGCCCACCGTCGCCAGATTTCGAAACTGGGTGCCCACGATATCGCAGACCGCATCACGGAGCAGATTTTCAAAGCAGGCGTTCAGACCCTCGTGCAGCTCGATTTGCCGCAGGGTTACCATGGTTCCGATGGAAAATGCGTCCTCGGTCTCCTCTATGGTGTCGAACCCCAGCCCGGACAGGTCGATAGCCTTCTGCACGTTTCGGCTTCCCATGCGCAGCCAGAGCATGCCGCCCAGGATTTTATTCGTGCGCTTTTGGTTCAACTCCCAGGCCTCTTCCAGGCTCTCAGCCTTTACATACTCTCTTATCTTTATCATGCTACTCCTCCTTCGGGAGAACAATATTCAGGACAATCGCCACCAGGGCAGCCGGTACGATACCGGATCCGCCGAAGATCAGCTGAACACTCTGGGGCAGTCCCGCCAATACGCCGCTGTTGGCCCCCAGGCCGTAGCCCAGACCCAGGGCAACGGATACGATGGTGGTGTTGCGGACGTTCATTTTCTCCTTGGTAATCAGGCCGATGCCGCTGACTACGATCGAGGAGAACATCATGACAGCTGCGCCGCCCAGCACGCTCTGGGGCATGATGGAAATCAGGGCTGACAGCTTCGGAAAAAGGCCGCAGAGTACCAGGAAGATCGCGCCGGTCGCCAATGCAAACCGGTTCACTACCTTGGTCATGGTTACCAGACCCACGTTCTGGCTGAAGGAGGTATTCGGAAGGACACCAAAAATGGCTGCAAAGGAGGAACCCAAACCATCGCAAATGACGCCGCCGGCTAATTCAGAATCCGTAGCCTCGCGATCCATACCGCCTTCCATGACGCCGGAGATATCGCCGACGGTCTCTACTGCCGTTACGATGAACATAATCATAACCGGAATGATCGCCCGCGCGTCAAAGACCAGCTTCACAGGCATCAGAGCCGGAACTGCGAACCATTTAGCCTGGGCTACCTTGTCCCAATTCAGCACCCAGGCCTTGGTATATTCCACGCCGTCTGCGGTTACGCCCGTGGTGGGAAGCACTGCCGCCATAATCGCCGCCACGATGTAGCCCACGATAATACCGATCAAGATAGAAGAGACACTGGTCATGCCCTTGGTACCGTGCTTCAGCGCAATGATGACCACCAGCACCAGGGTTCCCAGAAACAGATTCTCCACAGAGCCGTAGTCCTTGGCAGAGCTTCCGCCGCCGAAGGATCCCACACCCACGGAGATCAGGGACAGGCCGATGGAGAGAACCACCGTACCGGTAACGACTGCCGGGAAGAACCTGCGAAGAGGCTTCAGCATGAAGCCCAGCACACCCTCAAAGAGGCCGCCGATCAGGGAAGCGCCCAGGATCGCACCGTAGGCCAGCACGCCGCCGCCCATGACACTCGCCACACTGTTACAGACGCCGATGAAGCCGGAGCTGGTTCCCATGATAATCGGTACCTTGCCGCCCACCGGGCCGATGGCGTAGAGCTGTACCAGGGTAACGATACCGGCCACCAGCATGGCGTTCTGCAGAAGCGTCACCTGCACATCTGCGAACTCGGTGCCGGAGCCGATACCGCAGGCTCCCGTGATAATCAGAATCGGTGTCAAATTGCCCACGAACATGGCCAACACATGCTGGAGTCCCAGCGGAAATGCTTTTTTAAAGGGCAGTTTTCCGTAAAAATCATACTCTGCTTTCTTGGTCTGTGTTTCATTCATACGTGTTTCTCCTCATTTTGTAACTATTCAGAGCCATGCAAAACTGCGTTCTGCGAATGCTTGCATTCAGGCAGATAAGCAGTTTTATATGGCGAAGTAACCACATGAGCAAAAGGAAAGCTTCGAAGAAGCGATTTTGCGAATGGGGTTCTGAATAGTTATCTCGTTTTACAGTTCCAGTGTATACATTTCTTCCCAACGGATGCCATGCGCCAGCATCTCCTGCTGCAAGGTATCCTTGTCATCCGGTCTTGCCTTCCAGGCCATGCCGCAGCCCGCCGTGATCTCCCGGGGAATGGGAATCAGCCTGCCGGGAAGGCCGTATTTCTCGCAATGCCGATCCATCTTCATGGCCTCGGTGGTGGTTCCGAAGGAAATAATCAGGGTCTCTGTCTTTTTTCGCATCGTCTATTCCTCCGCCAGCTCCCGGACAGCTCGAACGGCCGCGTCCACCTCTGCTTCCGTATTAAAATAAGAAAAGCTGAACCGCACCGCGCCCTGCTCCCTCGTTCCAAGGGCTTCGTGTAATAACGGTGCACAGTGGGCTCCGCCGCGAACCGCGATCCCGTAATCCTCGTAGAGTCGGTCGCAGACCCATGCGGAATCATAATCCCGGATATTCAGGGACTGCACCGCGGTACGCCTCGTGAGATCCGGGTCGCCGTAGAGCGTCACACCCTCGATATCCCGTACTCCCTTTACAAAGCGTTCCAAAAGCCGATGTTCTTTTTGGCAGATCTGATCTACGCCTGTCTCCAGAAGCCACTCGGCCGCCGCGCCCAGGCCTGCGATGCCGTGTCCATTCAGGGTACCGGCTTCCAGGGCTTCCGGCATCTCCTTCGGATGCTCCTTGTCGAAGCTGCGGATGCCGCTGCCGCCCACCTTCAAGGGACGTAAGTCGAGACCCGGACGAACACAGATGCCGCCGGTTCCCTGAGGGCCGTAGAGGCCCTTGTGGCCGGTAAAGCACAGGACGTCGATCCCCATGCGCTCCATATCGATGGGAACAGCGCCTGCCGTCTGGGCTGCATCTACGATAAGCAGAAGTCCGCATTCTTTTGCGAAGTCTCCTGCCCGTTGCAGATCTGTAATGTTGCCGGTCAGGTTCGAGGCGTGGGTGATAACCAGAGCCCTGGTGTTCGGGCGAAGCAAGGACTCCAGCCCCTCGTAATCCAGGATGCCGGTACACGGCTCCTTTTTTGCATCAACTGCCTCTGCGCTCTCTCTATTTCCATTTTTTATGGGAAGCACTGACAGCTCCACCCCATCCATCCGATACAGCGGCCGCAACACCGAATTATGCTCACACACCGTGGTAATCACATGATCCCCGGGACAAAGCAGCCCGCCGATGGCCAGATTCAGGCTCTCGGTGGCATTGGCCGTGAAAGCCACATGTTCCGGCGCGCCTGCGCCAAAAAGCTTCGCCAGCGCCTCTCTTGCCCGGTAGATGACACGCCCGGCATACAGCGAAGCGTCATGCACGCCCCGACCCGAATTTCCGCAGGCATCCATGGCTTCCAGCACGGCCTCCTTTACGCAGGCAGGCTTTCGAAGCGTCGTGGCTGCATTATCGAGGTATATCATGGCTTGATGATCTTGGACGCGCCCGCCATGGTCTCAGCTATGACGTACATATTCGTCACCTCACCCACCTGAAGCTTCTCTGTGAGACCATAGTGGTTCAGGCAGGTGCCGCAGGTCAGGATCTGCACGCCCTGAGCCTCCAGAGACTTCAGATCCTCCAGGGATGCGGAATTCTCGCAGGTCAGATGCGCGCCGCCGTTGTAGAAGAGCATGGTTTTTGGCAGAGTGTTAAGCTGCGTCAGAGCATAGATAAAGCCCTTGATCAGAATTTTTCCAAGCTCCGGATCGCCTTCACCCATGACAGCGGAGGAAATCACCACGACGGTATTGTCTCTCACATCCGGGATGCAGGTCTCCGGTTCCGCGCTCTCCGGTGCAATCTGCTTATCCGCCGCGTCCTCGCCAATCTCCATCGTGACCTGGTATTGCTTGTCCGCCAGCTTTTTGGAGCTGACCTTGTAGCCCTTCTGGTTCGCCATCTTGGTCAGGTTCTGAACCGCGATCTCATTGTCCACCAGTGTCTCTACCACACCGCTGCCGCCGAGCTGTTCGATGGCCTTCTTCGTCTTTACGACGGGAATCGGGCAGGCATCACCCAATGCATTTACCTGAATCATCTTATCCTTCCTCCTATTCTCCCACTACCAGGATCTCCGGCTCTGTGCGCTCTGTAATCTCGCCCACGATCTCCGCCGGAAGTCCCGCTGCCAGCAGATCCTTACGCAGGCTCTCCGCCTCATCTGCACCCACCGCGAACAGCAGGCCGCCGGAGGTCTGCGGATCAAAGAGCAGCTCCTCCATGGCAAAGGGGATGTTTTCAAATTTTACATATTTTTCCACATGATTTCGATTCTTCTGCCCTGCTGCCGTCAGCAGAAACTCATCCGCGTGATGCAAGGCCTCCTCGATGCGCGGTATCCTTTCTGCCTCGATCCGGCAGGAGAGCCTTCCATCCATCATTTCATGGAGATGGCCCAGGAAACCAAAGCCGGTCACGTCGGTGCAGGCGTGGATCGCATAGTTTCTTCCTATCTCGGAAGCCGTCTTATTTAACGTCGTCATGGACGCGATCGCTTCCGCCATCGCCTCCTCGGAGGCCTCGCCCACCCGGTTTGCCGTGCAGACGATGCCGACGCCCAGCTTCTTTGTGAAAATCAGCTTGTCACCGGGTCTTCCGCCATTGTTGGACCAGATGCGATCCGGGTGTACCAGCCCCATGACCGACAGACCATATTTTACATCCGTATCGTTGATGGAATGGCCGCCCGCCAGGATACCTCCGGCCTCCAGCACCTTCTCGGAGCCGCCCCGCAGGATTTCCCCTAGTATATTCAGATCCGCAGGCTCGGGAAAACAGACAATATTCAGTGCTGTTTTCACGTCGCCACCCATGGCATAGATATCACTCAATGCGTTGGCTGCTGCGATTTTCCCGAAGGTATAGGGATCGTCCACCATCGGCGGAAAAAAGTCCAGGGTCTGAACCACCGCTGTGTCATCGCTGATGCGATAGACCGCCGCGTCGTCCTTGCTGTCATAGCCCACCAGAAGACGCTCGTCTGCCTGCCCCTTCGGGAGCTTTGCCAGAACATGGCTTAATACGCCGGCTCCCAGCTTCGCGGTGCAGCCGCCGCCCTTGCAGAATACGATTTTTTCACTCATATGCGGTCTCGCTTATGCCTCTTCCTGCGCGCGAAACTTCACGGTTCCGGTGGCTGCATCCATACTCTCTACGATGGCCAGAGACTCCAGCTGGAAGCCCAGGTTTCGAATCATGCGTCCGCCGGACTGGAAGCCCTTCTCCACAGCGATACCGATGCCCTCTACCGTTCCGCCTGCCTGTGCCACGATGGAAATCAGGCCCTGCAGGGCGCAGCCGTTTGCCAGGAAGTCGTCGATGATCAGCACGTGATCCTCCGGGCCTAAGAACCGCTTGGATACGATGACCTGATTCTTATTCTTGTGGGTAAAGGACTCCACCTCAGCCACATAGACATCTCCGTCGAT
>CAVKIR010000013.1:11759-12760 GCA_963656395.1 Prevotella sp. CAG:279 | reverse complement strand
GCACCATGCGGTAGACATCCCGGAAGCTGGGCGGCGTGCAGTAAAAGGCTCCCTGTTCCCGCTTTTCTTCCTTCAGACCCTCCTTGATATCCTCCACGAAACCCGGCTGGCTGCTGATATGGCTGCTCATCTCCCGGAACTGCTCCATCATGCGCTCGGAGGGGCCTACGCCCAGCTCCTCTGCCAGCAGCCGGGCTGTCCGCTCGTATTCGTCCATCGCTTCCTTATAGCGGTTCTCGGCGATATAGCAATCGATCTTTACCGTCTGCCACTCCTCAAAGGGATAGAGGCGGCAGGCATTCTCCACCAGGAGGAGAAGCTCGTCGTATTCCCGGCGCTTTTTCAGGTAGTCGATGAGCCATTCCAGTGCGCTGCAATACATCCTTTTATAGGAAGCTGCTGCCAGAAGCGCCCATTCCTGGCCGGAGAGTCTGGGCAGAAAATCGCCCCGGTAGAGCTCGCAGGCCTTCTTTAGCAGCTCTGCCTTTTTCTCCTCCTGCGTCTCCTTCCCCGCCGCGTCGATGAGATCCGCGAACTGCCGGATGTCCACCTCCAGCTCCACGGTACCGTTCCACCGATAAATGCTCTCTTTGGAGCTTACATATTCCTCCTCAGGCAGTCCCGCCTCCAGAAGAATCTTCTTCAGACGATGTGCTGTCACCCGCAGGCTGTTGCCTCCGTCTGCCACCTCATCCTCCCCGTAGAGATCATGGATGAGACTGGTTCGCGGGATGCCGGCCTCGCCGCGATAAAGTAAAAGGAGCAGAAGCTCCAGGGATTTGGTGATTTTATTCTTTCCTGATAAAATGGGCGTGTCCCCATAGTTTATTTCTTCCTGTCCAAGCATTCGTACCTTCAGCATAATAGATTGCTCCCTTCTTCCGGTAATCTTGTTTCCTATATTTAAGCATTTTTTCTGATTCCCGTCAATGATTCCCGCATAAACAACGCGATTTTTCGCTTAAAAGGCTTTTTGTGTTTTTCAGGAAACTATGCTATAA
>CAVKIR010000013.1:5568-11749 GCA_963656395.1 Prevotella sp. CAG:279 | reverse complement strand
CTTTTTTCGAGGAGGTCGCCCTATGAAAAAACTGGACATCGCCAAGACGGTGCAGATCATCGTCTTTCTCCTGCTTACCTTAAGCGCCGTCTACCTGGTGCTGCTGGATCCGGAGCTCTATCATATGGCCGGATCGGACAGCCGCATCCGCGTTCTCTGCGGTATCCTGTGGCTGGTGCTTCTTTTGTCCTTCGCCTTTTTGCTGCTGGATTTCATCCTCCTTTCTTCCTATAAAAAGGATTACCGGGAGCTGAATCACGTGGTACACTCGGATCCGGTGGCCGGCATCGCGAACCGCTACAGCTGTGACGCGCTGATCGACCGCTATCTCGATAAGCCCCTGCCCGCCCATATCGGCTGCATCATGTTCGACCTGTCGAATATCGGCGAGATCAATCAGGCCTACGGCCATATCCAGGGCAATATCCTGATCCGCGATTTTTCGAACATTCTCCGCATGACTTCTCTGGAGCTCTGCTTCGTGGGCCGCAACGGCGGCAATAAGTTCCTGGCTCTTTTTGAGAATTGCACCGAGGAGAAGCTGAAGCTCTTCCTCTCCCGGGTGGAGAGCAAGGTGGAGGCTCATAACCGAAAGGAAGGGTGCTATCCCATCGTCTATCAGTACGGCATCGCCTTCGAGGAGGGGGAGGCAGCTCCCACCATCACGGATCTCATCGCCCTGTCGAACCGCCGCATCTATGAGAAGGAGTCCGCCCATGAGTAAGCTCGATCAGAAGTATCTCACCGGCCTGACCCTGCGGGCAGCCTCGGGCGAGAGCAATGCCTTCGCCGAGCTCTACGCGGCCACCTTTCAGGAGCAATACCGCTTCTGCTGTGCCTATCTTCAGGACACCTATCTGGCGCAGGAGGCTCTGCAGGAGACTTATATTCAGGCTCTGAAGGGCATCGACAGTCTGCAGGATCCGACGCTTTTTCTGCCCTTTATCGGCTACCTCTCCTACCAGTCCTGCCTCCGTATCCGGCTGCAGCGGACGACCCCCGTACCGATGGAGGAGGTTCGGGTCTCGATCGGAAATCAGGATTATATGCTGCGGCAGCTGCTGACCCTGCCCTTTACCGAGGCGGAGGTGCTGCTGATGCGCTATTTCGACCATATGTCGATTCGCCGGATCGCGAAGCTTCTCGGCATTCGAAGCACCGCCGTATCCCACTATCGCATCCGGGCCGAGCACCGACTGCAGGCGATCCTACATCCGTAATCTGCATTGTAAATAGGAGGAATCACTTGTGAAGCTTTTCACAAAGAAGACGGCTCCGGTTCTCTCTGAGGAACTGGCTGACCGCATCCTTGACAATATTTTCGAAGCCTGTCAGGCAGAACCGCCTACGATTTCCCTGCAGGCTCTGATCTCTTATACCCGTTACCGGAGGGAGCGTTTTTCCTTTCAGAAGGCACTTCTGGTGGTTATCCTGCTGCTCTTCTGCATGCTGCCCTTTTTGTTTCTCTACCCGAAGGTCAGCCTCACGCTTCTGTCCACCGATGAGCCCTATCTTCCCACCTATGAGATCACGGTCGATACACTTCTACCGGTCTCCAGCGTCTACGCGGATGTGGCGGGGCAGAGGCTTCTGGTGACAGCCGCGGGCGCTCATACTTATACCGTGGAGCCCCGGGCGAATGGTACTCTGACGGTCACGGTGACCCTCATCAATAACCAATACCAGACCGTCACGGCGACGGTCTCCGCCATCGATACGACGGCTCCCACCTGTACCTCCCATTCGCAGGAGGACGGACAGGTCTGTCTGACGCTTGCAGATGAGGGCTCCGGCGTGGATTATGACGGAATCACAGCCCTCGACGCGGAGGGCAGGGAGCTGGCGCCGCTCTCCGTAGACGCGGAAGCGCAGACTGCAGTCTTTGCTTCTCCCGAGACCTCACTGGATGTCTATGTGCCGGATCATGCGGGCAATACCCTGCATCTAAGGCTTACCAGGAAGCAGTGAGGCTTCAGTAACATTTAGCAGGATGGTTTTTCTATGAAACGTATACTCGGTCCGGCCGGACTTTTTCTCAGCTTTATACTATGCCTTGTCTCCGGCTGCGGCGGATCCGGGAGAGATACGACTTCCGTCTCATCCTCGGACACGGATGCGGGCCCCCGCATCACCCGGACGGAGTTTCTCCTTCCCTCTGCGGATGCAGTCCTCATCTACGGGGATGATTTCGTATCCATCGATGCCTCACATACCGCGGATGGCTATGTGATGATCCGCTATACCGGCCCGGCCGATGCATCGCGGATCCAGATGAGCGCACCGGACGGGACGCTCTATTCTTACTATCTGGAGCCCGGGGATTATGAGACATTTCCCCTGTCCGGTGGAAGCGGTTCCTACCGTCTGGAGGTCTATGAGCACGCCTATGACAGCAAGTATGCCCTGGCCTTCTCCCAGGATGTGGAGGTCTCCCTCGCAGACGAATTCGAGCCCTTTTTGTATCCGAATCAATATTGTTGGTATACGGCGGACAGCGAGGCGTTGACCTTAGGGATCGAGCTCTCCGACGCTTCCGCCTCGGATCTCGATTATGTGGGACAGGTCTACGAATATGTCATTTCCCATATCTCCTATGACGAGGAGCTGGCGCAGAATATTCCGACCGATTATATCCCGGATATCGATGCGACCCTGCAGTCCGGGAAGGGCATCTGCTTTGACTATGCATCGCTCATG
Source organism: Prevotella sp. CAG:279 (assembly GCA_963656395.1). Classification (GTDB taxonomy): domain Bacteria; phylum Bacillota; class Clostridia; order Lachnospirales; family Lachnospiraceae; genus Laedolimicola. The sequence continues at coordinate 9,052 of CAVKIR010000013.1, read as the reverse complement.
ACAGCCCTGCTTCGCTCCCAGGGGATTCCCACGAAGCTGGAGGTCGGCTATTCCGGGCAGGCCTATCATGCCTGGATCAGCGTCTATCTCGCCGAGACCGGCTGGGTGGACGGCATCATTTCCTTCGACGGAACGGACTGGACGCTGATGGATCCGACGCTGGCAGCCAGCAATGACCGGGATGCGGTGAAAAAATACATCGGCGACGGCACGAATTATACGGTCAAATATAACTACTAAGATAGATTAGGACGGAGGATTTCTATGAGTGATAAAGCAAGACTCGGGTCACAAAGGGCTTTTTCGAATGCGGAGCTGGCTGCTTTCTGCGGACAGCTGGGACTGATTCTGCGATCGGGAATCTCTTCATTGGAAGGAATTTCCATTTTATTGGAGGACAGTCAGGAGAAGGCGGAGCGGGAGGTACTGCAGGCGATTCTGGATACACTTCAGGAGACCGGAAGTCTCCAGACCGCCCTTTCGGATACCGGTCTCTTCCCGGCCTACCTGCTTGCCATGACGGATATCGGCGAACAGACCGGCACCCTCGATGAGGTGATGGAGGCTCTGGCTCTCCACTACGAGCGGGAGGAGGCCTTAAGCCGCTCCATCCGTAATGCCCTGACCTATCCCCTCATCATGGCGGTTATGATGGTGGCGGTCATCGTCATTTTGCTGGTGAAGGTTATGCCCATCTTCCAGCAGGTCTTCCGGCAGCTGGGAACGGAGATGACCGGATTCTCCCGGGCTCTCATGAGCCTTGGAAATGCCCTGAACCGCTACGCCTTTGTCTTTATCGCGCTGCTGATTCTGATAAGCGCTGCTATTTTTTTCGGAACCCGCACCGATGCCGGGAGACGAGCCTTCCGAAGCATCGGCCTGCATTTCTCAGGCATCCGTAAAGTTCAGGAGCAGATGTCGGTCTGCCGCTTCGCCAGCGGTATGGCCATCGCCTTGAAAAGCGGCATGACCCAGGAGCAAAGCCTGGAACTCACAGAGCGGCTGATCGAGGACGAGACCTTTAAAAATAAGCTTTCGGTCTGTAAGGAGTCACTGGCCGAGGGCGGTGATCTGGCAGCAAGCCTGCATGAGGAGCAGCTTCTTACCGGTGTCTATGCCCGGATGGCCTCCATCGGTGCGCGGACCGGAGAACTGGATCGGGTGATGGGACAGATCGCGGATCTCTGTCAGGATGAGGTGGATGACCGGTTCCACCGTCTTCTGGCTATGCTGGAGCCCACCCTCGTCATTGTCCTGTCTCTCATCGTGGGTGTGATTCTGCTGTCTGTGATGCTGCCCCTCATGGGCATCCTGTCCAGTCTCTAGGAGGTGTTTTCCATGCGTTTTCAGACAAGACGAAAGGAAAGGCCGGGACTTCGCCTGCTTCTCTCTGTTCTGCTCTTTGCTCTGATTCTTATCTTATTTTCCATGGGAATCAGATCCCTGTCTGCCGACAATGACAGGCGACAGCGGGAGAGCCTGGAGCGGGCATTAAATCGAAGCATCACCAGCTGCTATGCGGTGGAGGGCTCTTATCCGGAGAGCCTCGCGTACCTGGAGGAGCATTACGGGCTGACCTATGATCACGACCGTTTCTTCGTGGACTATCGCATCGCGGGGGCGAACCTCTACCCAGATGTGACGATTCTGGAGGTGAAATGAGTATGCAGACAAGACGGGAAACCCATCATCTCATCGATTTTCTCTTTCCGGTGGCTCTGCTCTTCGTCTTCGCCTTCTCGGCGGTGGCGGTGATTCTCCTGGCGACAGACGTCTACCGGGATACGGCGGCGCATTCTGCCCGCACCTACACGGCCGAGACGGCTCTGGCCTACCTGACGGAAAAGGTGCATCAGGGAGACCATGAGGGGCAGGTCGAGATCTGCGAATTCGACGGCTGCCGGGCGCTTCGCATTCGGCAGACCTATGAGGATGCGAACTACAGCACCTACATCTATGCCTATCAGGGCGCACTGCGGGAGCTCTTTGCAAAGGATGGAGCGAACGTGTCCGTCGAGGACGGACAGTCCATTCTGGAGATATCGGATCTAACCTTCGCGGATCTGGGCGAGGGGCTTCTCTCCTTCTCCTGTACGGATACCGATGGCCTGACCAGCCGGGCTGTGGTGCAGGTGCGAAGCGTATCTGTTACTCAGGAAGGAGGCGCGGGCTTATGAAACGAACAGCGATGCCTCGTTCCTCCAGTCTCTTTTTGCTGGAGCTCATCTTCTCGATCCTCTTTTTCTCCATCGCCAGTGCCATCTGCGTACAGGTCTTCGTACAGGCGCATCTCTTAAGTCTTCAGTCCAGAGTCCTGAACTTTGCTGTGACGGCCTGCTCCGATGCAGTCGAGATCGGAAGCGGCGCGGAGACCGCCTCGGCGGCGGCCGAGAAGCTTGGGAATGCCTATCCGAAGGCTGCCGTAACGGATGTGACCGAAGAAACCTGCGTCCTGCAGCTGGGCTTTGATACGAATCTGGAGACCTGCGATGCGAATGCTAAGGATGCTTCCTATCTGCTGACCGTGACCTATACAGAGGAGGCCGCTGCTTCCCTGCTGCACTGCGAAGCCGTGCTGTGCAAGGTCTCGGACGCTTCCGAGGTCTATCGGCTGGATACGGTGCATTTTACAGGAGGAGGGGAGATAGATGAATAGAGAGAAAAAAAGCGTTCCCTTCCTGCAGATCGGGTCTTCCTCCCTGCTGCTGGTCTTTCTGGTGCTCTGTCTCGTGATCTTCGCGGTGCTGACCCTGGCCGGCGCCCAGAGCGATTACCGCTTCAGCCAGCGGATCGCGGATCGAAGGACGGCCTACTACGCAGCCTGCAATCAGGCGGAGGAAGAGATTGCCCGACTTTCCGCAAACGGGGAGCTTGCCGAGCTTTCACAGGATTACAGCTTCACCGTGCCCATCGATGAAGGGCAGGCTCTTTCGGTGGTCTTAAGTCCAGACGGAAAGGGCGGCTGTGCGGTCACCTCCTGGGAGACCGTGCAGACAGAGGAATGGACTTCGGACAGCGGTTCCCGGGGTATCACTTCTTCGCTAGAGAAGGAATAACGGAGGTTTTATTTTCTATGGATATCGTAACTATCTTGAAGCAGGCAGTGGAGGAGAATGCCTCCGATGTCTTCGTGGTGGCCGGACTGCCCTGCTCCTTTCGAAAAAACGGGACTTTACACCGTATCAACGAGGATCGGCTTCTGCCGCCGGATACGGAAAGCCTCTTAAATGAGATCTACAAGCTGGCGGGCAACCGGGATATGTCTGCCCTCCATGAGCATGGGGATGACGATTTTGCCTTCGCGATCCAGGGTGTCTCCCGCTTCCGGGTCAGCGCCTACAAGCAGCGCGGTGCTCTCTCGGCGGTCATCCGGGTGATTACCTTCCATCTGCCGGACTATGAGTCCCTCGGCATCCCGCCCTATATCATCAACTCCACTGCATCCGGCAGCGGCATGATCCTCATCACCGGGCCTGCCGGCAGC
>CAVKIR010000013.1:0-5558 GCA_963656395.1 Prevotella sp. CAG:279 | reverse complement strand
ATCCACCACCTTAGCTTGTATGATCGACCATATCAATAAGACCCGGGAGTCCCATATCATCACGCTGGAGGATCCGCTGGAATTCCTGCATCGCCACGATCACTCCATCGTAAGCCAGCGGGAGATCCATGTGGATACCGAGAATTATGTGACGGCTCTTCGCGCCGCTCTTCGCCAGAGCCCCGATGTGATCCTTCTCGGGGAAATGCGGGACTACGAGACCATCAATGTAGCCATGACAGCGGCGGAGACCGGCCATCTCCTGCTGTCCACCCTCCATACCATCGGCGCCGCAAATACCATCGACCGCATCATCGATGTCTTCCCGCCCAGCCAGCAGCATCAGATCGCGATTCAGCTGTCTACAGTGCTGAATGTGGTGGTGTCCCAGCAGCTGCTGCCCGCCCTGGACGGACGCATGGTGCCGGCCTTCGAGATCATGACCGTGACCCCCGCCATCCGGAATATGATCCGTGACAATAAGGTGCCGCAGATCGACGGGCTTCTTTATTCCTCGAACCGGGAGGATATGATGTCGATGGATGCGAGTATCCTGGCTCTGTACCAGAAGGGAATTATTTCCGGGGATACGGCTCTGATCTATGCGACGAATCCGGAGATGCTGAAAAAGAAGTTGTAGGGGTATACAAAGGCAGAGGCGAGACAATATAGATAGAGATCGGACGACGCGAGACGGGCCTCAGAAGTTTCTTCTGTTGTGTTCGGACGTTTCACGGACAGGCATCTGTCTGGCTCGGACTTGATAAGTCCGCTCCAGTCAGACACCTATCCGCGAAAAGCCGTACACCCCTAGAAGAAATCTTCCGAGCCCCGTCTCGCGTCTGTGTGTCTATGTAGCAGCGTAACCATATAAGCAAAAGGAAAGCCTCGCAGAGGCTTTTTTTGATGCCTAAGTATACGGAGAAGATGCCAGCGGCAGGTTCTCTGTAATGGGGATCTACGTCAGTCCGTCAGCTTCTTCACGGACTCGCTCGAGAGCACCTGCTCTCCTTCTTTCTCTCTTCGCTCCACGAAATCCTCTGCCGTCGTGCCGAGCATCTCCTGCTTGATCTTATCCTGTATCTCTGTCAGATACTGCAGCAGGAGTGGATTGAAGGTACCGCATTCTCCGTTCAGGATCATCTCGACGGCCTTCTCATGGGAGTAGGCCTTCTTGTATACACGCTCGCTGACCAGGGCATCGTAGACATCGGCCAGTGCCACCACCTGGGCGGAGATGGGGATCTCGTCGCCCTTCAGGCCGTCGGGATAGCCATGGCCGTCATAGCGCTCATGATGCCAGCGGCAGATATCCCGGGCTGTCTGCACCAGGGGATCGTCCTGGTAGACCTCCATATTCTCGAGCATGGAAGCACCGATGACCGTATGGGTCTTCATGATCTCGAATTCTTCCTTCGTCAGGCGTCCCGGCTTATTCAATATCTTTTCATCGATGCTGATCTTACCGATATCGTGGAGTGCAGAGGCCGTCACGATCCGCTGCTGCTCCGACCAGGTCATGGAATACTGATCGCCGTGCTTGAGCATCTGCTCCAGCAGAAGCTCTGTGAGCCTGTTGATATGCATGACATGAGGGCCGCTCTCTCCGTTGCGGAATTCCACGATCTGACTTAAGATCGTTATCATGACGCGATTGCTGTGTTCCTTCTCATAGATCTGGCTGGTGACCAGACCGAGGAGGCGGCGCTGCTTCGCGTAGAGCTTGATGGTATTGAAGACACGCTGGTATACGACCTTCGCGTCAAAGGGACGGCCGATATAGTCGGAGGCTCCGAACTCATAGGCCTTTCGGATAAACTGATTCGAATCCTCGCTGGATATCATGATGACGGGAATGTCTTCGATCCACTGGTTCTTATTCATGACAGAGAGAACCGCGAAGCCGTCCATCTTCGGCATGACAAGGTCGAGGAGCACCAGAGAGATGGCCGTGCCGTACTGATTCAACTTCTCGATGCACTGTTCGCCGTCTTCTGCCTCCAGAATCCGATAATCCTTCTGCAATATCTCTGAAAGAATGGCCCGGTTCATATCCGAATCATCCACGATCAGGATCGTCTGCCGGGAGCTGTCTCTCTTGTCTGCCATGTCCTCTTCCAGGTCGTCGACCACATCCCATTCGGTGATGACCATATTTTTCTGCTGCTTCGCCCGGTACATCAGCCGGTCTGCCCGATCGATGGCTTCCTTCATCGTACCGGTGGTGAACATGGCACCGCCGATGCTGACGGAGATGCGAAGGCGATTATAGCCCGATACCGTAGCCTCGTGAATCCGCTCCTGAATCATGCGAAGCTTCGATGCAAAGATATCTGTCTGTATCCCCGGCAGAATCAGTAAGAATTCATCTCCACCGTAGCGGATCAGCATATCGGACTTTCGAATATAGCGGCGGATGATATCCGCGGTCGTCGAGAGGACCCGATCGCCTGCATGATGGCCGTAGGTATCGTTATCTACCTTGAAATCATCCAGATCGATGATGGCTACGCCGGCGCGGCCTTTCATGCTTTTTACCTTATCTTCATAGAAACGGCGGTTATATGCACCGGTCAGGGCATCCTTATAGACCTTCTCGTTGTAGACCGTCAGGCGGCTCAGCATCTTCTCACAGCCCTCGGAATCCAGCAGTGTATTCTCGTCCAGCTCCTTGATCATCTCCATGACATAGGGCTCACCGTCCACTTCCACATATCTGGCGAAGACCTGATACATCTGGCTTCCGATGAATTCGATCTTGCTGCCCTCTCCCTGTTCCTTCAGCACATTCCCGGAGATACAGTTTTCGCAGGGTTTTTCCTTTCCCCAGAATTCGTAGCATTGACAAGGCTCCGCGATGCTGCCCTCCCCCGGACATTCCCGCGCCTTGAGTACACTTCCTTTCACCAGTCTGACAAAGGGGAAAATCTCCTTCAGGGCCTCCATTTTCGCATCGGCCTGCTCCTTTGTCATCTTGCATTGCTTCTTGGACATATTCCTCCTCCTGTTACATTCTACTATTATACATCAAAATTTCGAAAAATGATACTTGAACTTTGGTGAAAATTGCCTTTTACCATGTCATTTTTTCACAGATTTACGGATTTCTCGAAATTTGTAATTGATTTTTCCAGGTAAAGGGAGTAGAATATTTCTGATCGTCACTGAAATAACTTATAGGTTCAAAGAAAAGAGGTAACTATTCAGGACAGCCCGAAGCACTTGCTGCTGAGGGTGTATGAACATGATTCAGGAGTGCAAAATCCCATCGGCGAAGCCGATTCTCATGGATTTTGCATTCGTAACTGGTCAGGTACTGAACAGTTACGAAAAGAGGAGACTTTTTATATGACACTGGAACAGTTTTATGCCGCCGTGGGCGGCAGCTACGAGCAGACGCTTTCCCGGCTTCCCAGCGAGGCACTGGTGAAGAAGTTTGTTCTGAAGTACCCGGATGACGGCACGTATCAGGAGCTGGCCGCCGCCATCGAGGTGCAGGATTGGACCACGGCCTTCCGGGCTTCCCATACACTGAAGGGCATCGCCCTGAACTTAGGCTTCGACGCCCTCCATACTGTCAGCTCGGAGCTGACAGAGGCTCTGCGCGGTGAAAAGCCGCTGACAGATATGTCCCTCTGGACGGCTGTGGATGCGCAGCACAAGCAGATCCTGGAGGCCATCACGCAGCTTGATGCATAAATACGAATAAGAAGAACCCCCGCTTACGCGAGGGTTCTTTTTCGATTTGACACACGGTTCTCAAGATCGGCTGTGTAGAAAAAATTTTCCACGCTCGGGCGCAAATAGGCCCTCCTTAGGAAAATTAGTAACTATTCTGAACAGCCTGCTCCCGGGCTCGTCCGCTTAATCGACCTGATCACTCTGGAACCGCGACAGGTGCTCGTAGGGCAGAATCTGCCGACCGCGGAAGAGGCCGCAGCCATCGTTGATCAGACTGTTATTCGCTGCTCCGAACATATTCACATCCACCTTGGAGAGATCCAACTGCTGGAGCAGCATGCCGCGCTCGTAGGCCTCATCGAACCAGATGCACTCCCCCTCGGGGATCTTATGCCGGCGGGCCCGCTCCCGCTCCTGGCGCAGCTCATAGGCCATGTGGTTCGCGATGCCGATCTCCGCCACATCGTCCATCTCCTTCGTCCGGATCTGCACCTCCATATAGCAGTTCGCACTGCTGTCGAAGAAGGTGATATGGAGGGACTGGTATTCCGACCGGTTCTTATTCGAGATATAATCTCGGTAATAGTCTTTATTCTTCTCCTCCAGAAGCGGTGAATGGCTCCTCTTGACGCCGCCGGTCTTCTGCACCTGAAAGCCGCGTTCCTCCAGGAAGCCCGGCAGGGTATTCGCGATCTCATAGAGGCACTTCAGCTCTTCCTCTGCCCAGTCCTTTCCCGGCTCTACGTGACACCGGGGCATGGAGATGACGATCCGGTAAGCGATGAGATCCCGGAACTTCACCAGACGCTTCCGAAGCTCCTCCATCGGCGGAAATTCTCCATATTCCATATAGTATTTGTAGCTGTCCTTGACGATGTAGCCGTTAAATTTCTCCTCAGCGCGGATCAGGGATTTGATACGCCCCTTGAAGGTGAAAGCCAGCCAGGGATACTGCTTTGCCATATACATGTAGAATTCCCGGATCTTCTGGGACTGGGCGGTCAGGAACTCATTGTGCTCCAGAAGGTCGATGATGCTCTGCAGGAAATCGCAGTGAATCCGGTCGATCTCATTGCCGGTCTTCGCTGCATCCTTTCCCAGATCTCGCTTGTATTTCTTCAATATCCGCATTACCGTATCGCCGGAATACAGATAGTCGTTCAGTGTAATCATGTAATACTCCCATTTTTCTTGTTTTTATGCAACCCAACTGCATATTATACTGGATTTTCTGCATAAATGCAAGAAAAACCGTGCAGCCTGTAGCAGCTGCACGGTTTTTAAATTACCATATTTTTACTCTTACCGTTCTTCCCGGAAATACGGCACGCCCAGGCTCGCAGGCGGCTGATTTTCCCGCTTGCTGCGGATACTGGTCACCACCAGTACCACCAGGGTTACCACATAGGGAATCATCTTATAGAGCTCCTGAAGCTCCATGTGATCCATGCCGGTGGGGATGTACAGATAGAGAATGTACAGGCCGCCGAAGAGGAAGGATGCCAGGATGCTTAGGTTCGGTCTCCAGATGGTGAAGATAACGAGGGCGATGGCCAGCCAGCCCCGGTCTCCGAAGGCATCGTTGGACCAGACGCCGCAGGCGTAGTCCATGACGTAGTAGAGGCCGCCCAGGCCTGCGATCATACAGCCCGCGCAGGTCGCGATGTACTTGTACTTCGACACGTCGATACCCACCGCATCCGCGGTATTCGGGTTCTCGCCTACGGCTCTCAGATGCAGTCCCTTCCGGGTATGATGCAGGAAATAGGACGCTGCCAGGGCGATAGCGACCGCCAGGTATGCCAGAAAGCCATAGGACAGGAACAGCTTTCCGAACCAGCCCATGCTCGATGCGAAGGGCAGGGATTTGCTGAAGC
>CAVKIR010000012.1:0-12815 GCA_963656395.1 Prevotella sp. CAG:279 | reverse complement strand
GCCGCCGCTTAAGATGAGACCGTCGATGTCATCCGGCAGCTTCTCATCCTGTATGGGGGAAAATGGCACCAGCTCCGCACCCATATCCTGAAGCATCTGAAAATTATCCCGGTAGGTGAAGCAGAAGGCGTCGTCCTCCGCCACGCCGATGCGGGCTTTCCTCCCGCTGATAGGCTTCGGAAGCTTCGGCATCTCGTAGGTGAAATCCGGTGCTTCGTAGGCCATGGCCATGAAAGCATCCAGATCGATGCTCTCCTCCAACACGTCCGCCAGACGATTCAGCTTCTCCTTCAGGCTCTCGATCTCGCCCGGAAGCACCAGGCCTAAGTGGCGGCTCTCCAGCACCAGATCGTCCACCTTTGGCACATAGCCCAGCACCTTTACCGGCAGCCAACGCTCGATCTGGTCTTTCATGTCAGGATATAGAGCCTTGGGCATCTGATTTAAAATGACGCCGCGGATGCGGCTGGGTGTCTCATATTCCAGAAAGCCCTTGATCAGCGGTACTACAGAGATACTCATTCCCCGGCAGTTGACCACCAGTACCACCGGCATATCCAGTGCTGCTGCCACATCTGAGGAGCTGGCCTCCTCGGAGATGCCGCCCAGCCCGTCATAATAGCCCATGACGCCCTCGGCCACGGAAATCTCTGCCTCCGCGGCGCTTCGTCCGAAGAGGTATCTTGTCGTCTCCCTGTCCGTGAAAAAGGTATCCAGGTTGCCGGATTTCACACCGATGACCCGGCTGTGGAACATGGGATCGATGTAGTCGGGACCGCATTTAAAGGAGGCCACGCTGTAGCCGCGGTTTACCAGAGCCTGCAGAATGCCGCAGGTGACCAGGGTCTTCCCGCTGCCGCTGGCAGGCGCAGCCAGCATAATTCTCGGCACGCGCATCTTACACTTCCCCCTTTCCGGTTCCGGCGAAGATATAGACCGGATTCTGCCCCATCATCATCTCGTAGGGACCCACCTTTTTGGCCTTGGCCACCTGCATCTGGGTGATGTCGATGTCGATAAAGCCAAGCTCCTTGAAGCATTGATTGGCCTCCGCTACGGTCTCCAGGGTGATGGCATTCACCACCACGCGGACCCGGGGATTTTTCGCAAGCAGAAGCTCTAATATCTCTTTCATGTTGCCGGAGGATCCGCCGATAAAGGCGTGGGTCGGAGTCGGCAGGTCGGTCAGAGCCTCCGGAGCCGTTCCCACGTGCACCTCCACATTCGGGGTGCCGAATTTTCTCGCATTTTCTTCGATCAGAGCTGCCGCCGCGGGCTTTTTCTCGATAGCATAGACTTCGCCGTCCGCGGCTGCCAGCGCCATCTCGATGGTGACGGAGCCGGTTCCTGCGCCGATATCCCAGATGATGGAATCCCGGTTCAGGTTCAGCTTCGCTGCGGAGAGGCTGCGCACCTCGCTCTTCGTCATGGGCGCCTCACCCCGTATAAACTCTTCATCGGGGATACAGCTTCGAAGTCCGCTTGTATAGGCCGGATTTTCGATGATGGCCACGCAGAGGCCGTCGAAGCTTCTTCCCTTCAGCTCCGCGGGAGTGCCGGCTGTGATGCGCTCCTCCGGGTAGTGAAGACGTTCGCCGATGTAGAGCTTCACGCCGTTCATTCCATATTTTTCCAGTTTTTCGCAGAGTGACGCCACGTTATCCTTGCCGCCCAGCAAGGTGAAGGTACGAAAATGCGTCCGTACTGCCGCGATCAGGTTCTCCCTTCGGCCGTGGATGCTCATGAGCTTCACGTCCTCCCAGGGAAGCTGCAGACGGCTGCAGAAGTACGTAACCGAGGAGATGCCGGTAATGAGCTCTGTGCGGATACCTGCGTTCCCAAAGGTATCGATCAGGCGCTTGGCTCCGCTGTAGAAGCCCACGTCGCCGGACAGAGCCACGGCGATGGTGCGGTATTCCGGATGCTCCTGTACATAGGCCAGCATCTTGGCCGGATCGTAGGCGTCGAATAAGGGCTTGCCGGTGGCCCGGAAGGAATCCAGCATACGTCCCGATCCCAGGATGCAGTCGGCCTTCTCGAAGGCTGCCCGGGCTTCGCCGGTCAGGTGATCCGGGGTTCCCATGCCGATGCCGATGAGGTAGGCGATTCGTTCTTCGTTTTTGTTACAAGAATATATTTCTTTCTCTTTTTTTATATTATTAGAATCTAATATATTTTGAATTTGGAAGCGCTCTGCCAACAGCTTCACACCGTCCTCGATGGACAGCCCCGCCTGCTCCTGCGGGCGGCCGATCAGCACGACTTTGACACCAGCCTCTTTGGCGGCAGTCATCTTCTCCTCAAAGCCGCCTGCCCGCCCTGCTTCTTTGGTCACCATCCAGGCTGCGTCGGTGCTGCGGAGCATGGCCAGGTTCAGTTCTTTCGAGAAGGGACCCTGCATGCAGATCAGGTGCGGACCGGTGAAGCCCGTCTCGGTACACTGGCTCACCACCTCCGGGGTCGCCAGAACGCGGGCATAGACACGGTTCTGATAGTCAGGCAGAGCTGTGAATTTCGAAAGCTCCTTACTGCCGGTGGTGACGAAGACGGAGCCCTCGGTCGTCTTCAGGAAGTCCACCGCAGCCTCGACACTCTCCACTGTCACGATATCTGCATTGTTCCCGCAAGCCGTCAGTGAAGGCCGAATCAGCCGCAGATACTCGCAGCCTGCCTTCTCGCAGGCCGCCTTGATATTCGCTGACACAGCCACTGCGTAAGGATGGGTCACATCCAGCACCGGAGGCCTTCCTTCTTCTATGAAAAGCTGCTCCATCTCCTCCAGTGTAAGCCTTCCCCGGTGGACGCTCAGATGGGGCTGCTTTTCCACCAGCAGCTCCCCGTATTCGGTGGCTACGCTGCACAGGGTCTCCACCCCGGAGGCTGCCAGCCATTCGCTTATCTCTCTTCCCTCTGTCGTTCCCGCAAATACAATTACCTGTTTCATCCAGCTATCCCTCTTTATTCGAATCTTACCGCATATTCTTCCAGCGCGATCGCCACCGTGACACCCTCCAGCGCTACCTTCCGCTGAAAAAGCTTCTTTCTTCCTGCTGCACGCAGGGCGCTTCGCTCACATACATTTCCGATGCCGGTGATCTGCTTTACGAAAGCAGAATCCGAAAATTCATCCTCACATTCTACGGCTGCCAGCTCCTCGACGCTGTAGGTCTGAAACGGAAGCTTCCAGGCCTCACAGAATTCCTTTAACCCCGGCTCCTCCTTCTTCAGATCGATGGAGGCTACCTTCGCGACGGCGTGCTTCGAAAGCTGATTCTGCATCAGCACGTGCTCCACGAAGGCCTCGATGCTCTTCGCAGGCGTCCCCTTCTTGCAGCCGATGCCCAGCACCGCGATACGCGGAACCAGATGCAGGGTTCGGGGAAACGGATCGTAGGTCTCATCCACGGAGATACTGATGCCCAGCCCATCCTTTTTCTGGATGGAGAGCTCGGGCGGGATCGGGCCGACGATCTCGAAGTCACTGTAGAGACCGATGGAACGCTCCTCCAGAATATCCGCTGCCACCACCTTTGCCAGAAGCAGATTGTCAAGATACAGGTGTTCCCGGCGGGCAAAATCATCGACCGAGAAGCGGCCGCCCGCATCGGTGGCCGTGGTGATGACCGGCACAGCCCCGACCAGGCTTGCAATCTCCCGGGAGAGTGCATTGGCTCCGCCCAGGTGCCCGGAGAGGAGCGAAATGACGTAATGCCCCTGCTCATCCATGACCACCACCGCCGGATCGGAGGCCTTACTGACCACAAAGGGTGCGATTGCACGCACGGCGATGCCCGCAGCTCCGATGAAGAGGAGAGCCTCGCATTCCCGGAACATGGAGCCCGTCCATTCCTTCAGGGAGTCCTCCAGCACCGGAATACCCCAGTCGACTGCATGCTTGCCCCTGCAGCAGCATACACAGGTGTTACCTTTTTCCTTATAGGCATCCCGGATTCGTCTTGCAAAGCTGCATCCGGTTCTGGTAAATGCAATGATCGCAAGCTTCATGCTTATATCTCCTCTTTCACACAGGTGATCAGCCGGCGCACGTCTGACGACTCACCTAAGACACCCTGCTCCAGGGAAAAGGTCAGAATGCCCCGCTCCAGGCTCTTGCCGCTTCGGTGATCGACATAGAATTCCATTCGCTCCATGAGCCGCTTCATCACCGGTTCCAGCAGTCCCTTTTCCTTCAGAATCTCCAGTGCCTCATCCGTGGTAATGCAGTCCATCAGCCGGGCTGCCGTCTCCTGATCCGCGCCCAGCACCGCCGCGTGGGCCGTCAGGATGTCCATGCGGGCATCCGCATTGCGGGAGTGGGTGTTCATGATCCCGGCGGCCAGCTTCACCAGCTTGCCGATATGCCCCACCAGCAGGATGCCCTTCGCACCGAATTCCACGGCTGCATCGATGGCCTCACCCAGGAAATTGCTGTATTTGACGGAGCGCTTCAGCACCTCCGGCTCGTAATCCTCCAGAAAATCCAGACCGTAATTGCCCGGCACCAGAACCAGATAGCGCCGGCCTCCGGCCAGCTGCATCTTGATGTCTACCCGAATGGTCTGCACCAGTGCTTCCTCGCTCATGGGCTCCACGATGCCGCTGGTTCCCAGGATCGAGATGCCGCCTACGATCCCCAGGCGCGGATTAAAGGTCTTCTGTGCCAGACCTACGCCGCCCGGGATGGAAATGATCACCGAAAGGCCGCCGGTATAGCCGGCTGCCCTGCATACATCCTCCACGCCCTCGCGAATCATCCGGCGAGGTACTTTATTGATGGCCGCCTCTCCCACAGCCTGTTCAAGCCCCGCCCGGGTCACCCGACCCACGCCCTCGCCGCCGTCCAGCGTGATCCCCGGCTGTTCGGTTCTCGTGACTGTCGCATAGATCAAAAGGCCATCGGTCACATCCGGATCGTCACCGGCATCCTTTCGGATGGCGCAGGAGGCTTCTGTGTCCGAGAATCTCGGCTCCAGCACCTCCAGTTGCAGGCCGATACCCTTCGGCGTCATCAGCTCTACCTCCGGCAGAATCTGTCCGTGAAGCAACATCCAGGCCGCCGCCTTGGAGGCCGCCGCAGCGCAGGAGCCCGTGGTGTAGCCCATCCGCATTTTTTTATTATTTTTATAGACGTATTGATCCAACATCTGCTGTCTTCACCCCCGTCGTCTTTTTATTTCTGGTGGGTATATTCTTCTACATTTCCCTCGGCGAAGCTGGGAAGGCCGTTATACAAGGCCAGCGCGTACTGATACAGGCTGTAGGCGGTCACAGCTCCGGTGCCCTCACCTAAATGCATGCCTGCCTGGATGGGCGCTGTCAACCCAAGAGCATCCAGCATCATCCGACCCGCCGGCTCCGCGGAACAGTGGGTCGGCACCATGTAGGCCTTGCTCTCCGGTGCAAGCTGCGCAGCACAGTAGGCTCCAACAGAGGAAATGAAGCCGTCGATCAGAACCGGCACGCGCATCAGGGCACCGCCGATATAGCAGCCGATCATGCCCGCGATATCCAGACTGCCTACTTTGGAAAGCACGTCCAGAATATCGTTCTTATCCGGCTGATTTACTTCGATGGCACGGCAAATCACTTCGATCTTATGCTCCAGACCCTTGCTTGAAAGTCCCGCGCCCCGGCCTGTCACCTCTGCCACATCCTTGTCCAGAAGTACGGCTGCCATGGCAGAGCTGGGGGTCGTGTTGCCGATTCCCATTTCCCCGGTGATGATCATGCGGTATCCTGCCTCATAGAGATCCTTTGCGACCTGGATTCCGGTCTCGATGGCTTTTACTGCCTCCGCCCGGGTCATGGCCGGTTCCTTTGCCATATTCGCGGTGCCGTAGCGGACAACCCGGTTCCAGATCCGGGGATGCGCTCCGTCCACGAACATACCGATGTTCACCGGAATGACCTCGATGCCCATCTGCTTCGACATGATGCAGACGGAGGATTTACGCTTGCCCATATTTTCCAGCACCTGGGCTGTGACCTCGCTTCCGGTCTGGCTGACGCCCTCGGCCACCACGCCGTTGTCTGCGCCCATGATGGCTACCACGGGCTTCAGATCTGCGGCCTCGCCGATCTGCGCGGTTCCGTAGATGCCTGCCAGCTGGACTACCATGTCCTCCAGCCGTCCCATGCCCCGCAGGGGCTTGCAGAGGGAATCCCAGTGCGCCCAGGCCGCATTTACGGCAGCTGCGTCCAGAGGATTTATCTGTTTGATGTATTTATCTAACTCCATACTGATTCACGCTTTCGTTTTTCCTGTAATTTTCATTTTCTTATTACGTTTCTTTCCAAACCAAATAGAAAGTTCTTTTCTAAAATATTCCTTCTATTCTTGTTGACTCTGCTCTGTAACAGAGAACTTTGCACCCTGGCTCTCTATCTTCCGCCTTGATATAACATCGCATTGCAGATCGTCGCCGCGATATTGCTGCCGCCTTTTCGGCCTCTCGGCACGATGTAGGGAATGCCCGCCGTCATAATCAGCTCCTTGGCTTCCACTACATTGACGAAGCCCACCGGTGCGCCGATGATGAGCTCCGGCTTAATTTTGCCCTCCTCTATCAGCTCGTAGAGGCGAATCAGAGCCGTGGGTGCATTGCCTACAGCGATGATAAGAGGCTTCTGAAGCTCCGCTGCCTTCTCCATACAGATGGAGGCGCGGGTGCAGCCCCGCTCCTTCGCCGCTGCCGCCACGTCCGGATCACTCATAAAGCAATATACCTCGCCGCCGCATTCCTTCATGCGCTTCTTGCTGATACCGGAGGCCGCCATCTGGGTATCGGTGACGATGGACGCGCCGTGCTCCAGGGCATCCACGCCGATCTGCGCCGCATGCTCCGAAAAGCACAGATTATCCGCGTAGTCAAAGTCCGCGGAGGTATGGATACAGCGCTTCACGATGGAGAATTCCGGCTCCGGCCAGGTACGGCCGCCCAGCTCTTCCGTGATAATCGTCATACTGCGCTTCTCGATCTCCATGGGCTTTACAATTTCGATTTCCTTTAACATGTGATCCCTTCCTCCAAGATCTCATAGATCTTCTTCATATCCAGTGAGCTGCGAACCAGATCCGCCAGCTTATCGTATTCCTGCTTCTTATGAGCCTGGGCATCAAAATGCCAGTTCTTCGGGTCGAGCCCCTTCTTCACCATCAGCCGGCTCACCAGCATAGCCGCCAGATCGCCGTAGTCGAAGATGCCGTGCAGATACGTGCCGTACACGGTGCCCTCCGGGTTCGCCAGGCCGTCCACCCGGCCGTCCGCCAGGTAAATAGTCTCACGGCAGCCTCCCAGGGCTTCCGTGCGGCCCATGTGAATCTCATAGCCCTGCACTTCTTTTCCGGCAAATTCCAGAAGCTCCGCCTCATTTTTGATGCGACCCTGTATCTGGGTTCGGGTCTTCGCCCGGGAAAATACGGTCTTCGTATGTAAAAGTCCCATGCCCCGCATGGTACCGCCGTGCTCTACCTGATCCGGATCCTCCAGGACATCTCCCAGCATCTGATAGCCGCCGCAGATACCCACCACCGGGATGCCGTCCTCGGAGCAGCGAAGCACCGCTGTCTCCATGCCGGACTCACGCATCCAGGCCAGGTCGTCCATGGTATTCTTCGTACCCGGCAGGAAAATGAGGTCGGGCCGTCCTAATTCGCTTACATCCCGCACATAGCGCAGGGACACGCCGTCCATACCCTCGAATACATTGAAGTCCGTAAAATTGGAAATATGTGGAAGCCGCACAACCACCAGGTCGATGCCGCCCTTTTTCTCCTTATGATTCAGGCGTTCGGACAGGCTGTCCTCGTCATCGATATCCAGAGGCTTCATGGGTACCACACCCACCACCGGGATACCGGTGCGCTCCTCTATCATGGTAAGGCCGGGACGTAGGATCTCCACGTCACCCCGGAATTTGTTGATAACCAGACCTTTGATCATCTGCTGCTCGTCCTCCGGGAGCAGCTTCACGGTACCGTAGAGAGCTGCGAAGACGCCGCCCCGGTCGATGTCGCCGGCCAGCAGCACGGGAGCTCCCGCGATCTTCGCCATACCCATATTTACGATATCATTTTCCTTCAGATTGATTTCCGCCGGGCTGCCCGCGCCCTCGATGACGATGATATCATACTCCTCGGACAGCTTGTCGAAGGCCTTCTGAATCTCCGGAATCAGCTGCCGCTTATTGGCATAATAATCCATGGCCTTCATATTCCCCAGGACCTCGCCGTTCACAATGACCTGGCTTCCCACATTGCTGGTGGGCTTTAGGAGAATCGGATTCATCTCCACCGTGGGCTCGATATCCGCGGCCTCCGCCTGCATGGCCTGCGCACGGCCGATCTCCAGGCCGTCCCTTGTGATATAGGAATTCAGCGCCATATTCTGGGATTTAAAGGGGGCCACCCTGTAACCGTCCTGCTTAAATACCCGGCAGAGTCCGGCCACCAGGAAGCTTTTGCCCGCGTTGGACATGGTTCCCTGTACCATGATTGCCTTTGCCTTTTTCTTCTCGCTCATCTTACCACCATGACCTTTCCCAAAAGCTCCAGAAGCTTCTCATTTTCTTCATGCCCCCGCACCGCCGTCCGGTAGAAATCCGGCCCCAGGCCGTGATAGTTGGCACAGCGTCTTATCAGAATACCCTCTGCCTGCAGCCGATCTGCCAATGTCGCATCGCCCTCTGCCTGAAAGCAGAGGTAATTCGCACGGCCGTCCCAGACGCGAAGTCCCAGCTCTTCCAGCTGCTGCTTTAAAAATGCCCGTTCCGCGTCCACCAGCGCAATCGTCTGTTCCCGAAAGCCGTCGGCCTGCAGCGCTGCGATTCCTGCAGCTTGAGCCGGTTCCGATACGGACCAGGGCTGACCCGCCAGCCGCATCCGGTTCAGCAGATCTGCGTCCGCGGAGAGCACATAGCCCAGCCGCAGGCCGGGGATGGCATAAAGCTTTGTAAAGGATTTTAAAATCACGAGATTCGGATATTCTGTAAGCCATTCGGCCGCCGAATAGGCCTCCGCATTTTCCACAAAATCCAGAAAGCACTCGTCCAGACAGACCCGCACATCCAGAGCCTTCGCCTTCTGAAGCAGCTTTTTCACCACACTTCGAGGCGTCAGGAGTCCTGTGGGATTATTCGGATTACACAGGAAGACGATGTCATGCTCCGCCGACAATCTATCCACATAGTCCTCGGTAATCTCCAGAGTTTTCCCCAATGGAAAGAAATCTATCCCCGTCCCTGTCTGGTTCAAGGCTTCCTCGTACTCCGCAAAGGCCGGAGCAGTCACCAGTGCCCGCTTCGGGTGCGTGGCGTATACCAGTCGGTATATAAGATCCGCACCGCCATTGCCGCAGAGAATATATGCCTCGGGCAGGCCGAGCCTTTCGGACAGTGCTGCCGTAAGCTCCCGGCAAAAGGGATCCGGGTAATTCAGGGAGCTCTCCAGACTCTCGATGATGGCCTCCCGGACGCCGGGCGGCATGCCGAGCGGATTGATATTCGCGGAGAAATCCAGAAGCTCCGCCGCACTTTTTCCGCTTGTCTTTGCCGCGCCGCGGATATCACCGCCATGCAGATAGACGAATTGCTTCGACGTCATAAGAATGAATCCTTTCTGTAACTATTCAGTACAGCCCGAAGCACTAGCTGCTGAGGGCGTATGAACATGATTCGGGAGTGCAAAATCCCATCGGCGAAGCCGATTCTCATGGATTTTGCATGAGTAACTGTGAAGGTACTGAACAGTTACTCCTTTCTCAGCACATCCCGGATGCCCTCCGCCGTATAATCGACTGCACTGGCATAGACCGGAATGCCCGCCTGCACGGCTGCCCTCTCCGTCACCGGACCGATGCAGATGACTTTTGCCGAAAGCTTCACCGGGTTCTTCACCATATCTGCGAAGGCTCTGACGGCCGACGCGCTGGCGAAGGTGATATAATCCATCTCCGGCAGGATGCGGTTCAGTTCCTCTGTCTTTCGCTCATCCCGGGCTGTCTCATAGAGGGCTGCATCCGTATAGGGAATGCCGGCTGCCTCCAGTGCCTCGCTTAACTCTGAGGAAGCCTCCCGGGCTCGCAGTAACAGCACCTTATCCGCACCACTAAGCCCCGGAATCCACTCTGCTGCCAGGTCCTTGCTGGAATAGCGGCTGGGCACAAAATCCGCGTAGATGCCTGCTTTTTCTAAGGCCGCCTTCGTACCGGCACCGATGACTGCGAATCTGAGGCCGCAGAGACTTCGGATATCCAGCTGCCGCTCCTTTAATGCATCCAGGAAGAACTGTACACCGTTGCTGCTGGTGAGCACCACCCAGGTGTAAGCCTTGAGCTTCGCAAAGGCCTGCTCCGTCACAGGAGTAGACAGCTTCTTCGTGTAGATCAGGCTGAAGGGAACCGCCTCTGCGCCGTCTGCCGTCAGCACCTCCCGCTGCCGCTCACACATGGGCTTCGTGCCGGTCAGCAATATCCGTTTTCCAAAGAGGGGCTTGCCACCCAGCCAGGAGAGCTGCTCCTGCAGGGTCACCACATCCCCCACGACCGTGATGGCCGGAGTCTGGATCCCCGCCTGCTTCGCGGTCTCCGCGATGGATGTAAGGATGCCCGTTACGACCCGCTGTCTGGCCGTCGTTCCGGCCTGCACGACCGCCGCCGGCGTCTTCGGATTCTTTCCATGGGCGATCAGCTCTTCCGCGATATGGGGCAGATTCTTCAGACCCATAAGGAAGACCAGCGTGCCTTCCTCCTTCGCCAGCGTCGCATAATCCAGCGCCGGATCCGTCTTGTCCGCACTCTCATGGCCTGTAATCACATGGAAGGAGGACGCAAAGTCACGATGCGTCACCGGAATACCCGCATAGGCCGGAGCCGCATAGGAGGAGGACACACCCGGAATGATTTCGAATTCCACGCCCGCCTTTAAGAGCTCCTGCGCTTCCTCGCCCCCGCGTCCGAAGATAAAGGGATCACCGCCCTTGACCCGAGCTACGTTTTTGCCCGCCAGAGCCTTCTCCACCAGAAGAGCATTGGTCTCCCACTGACGCAGGTGGTGCTTGTCCGCGCGCTTGCCCGCGTAGATAAGCTCCGCATCCTCTCTTGCCTCATTTAAAATGGCGAAGCCTGCCAGATTATCATAGACCAGTACGTCCGCATGGCGGATGCACCACAAAGCCTTCTGCGTCAGAAGTCCCATGTCGCCGGGGCCTGCGCCTAAGAGCCAGACCTTGCCCCGCTTCACCTCACCTGCCAGATGTTCCCCCAGCATACGTGCTTTTTCCAGTTTCTTTTGCTGGCTGCCTGCTTCGGTCAGATCCACGACAGCCTCGGCTCTTCGCAGCTCCTTCGTTCCTTCCGGTGCATACAGCACCTTCATGTTCAGGGAGTGTCCTACCGGGACGCACAGTCCCGCTGCCGGAGCGTTGCAGCTGCCTCCGATGGCTGTAAGAAAGCTTCGCTCCGCCTCAAGCTCCAGCGATGTCTCTTCACAGTGAATGGCCTGCAATACCTCCGTAAGGCGACCTTTCTTGGCCTCCACGGCCAGAATGCCCTGCCCTGCCGCCGGAAGGAAGCGCTCGGAATCCAGATATTCCAGATGAAACCCTTCTTCCTTCTCGAGACCCAGACGCTGCAGCCCCGCTGCAGCCAGAAGGATGGCGTCGTACTGCCCCTCTTTTAATTTCCGAAGTCTTGTCTGCACATTGCCGCGCAGCATCTGAATTCGCACAGTGGGATTCAACTCTTTGATCTGTAATTCCCGTCTGAGGGAGCTGGTTCCCACGATGCTGCCCGGTGCCAGATCCGCCGCCTTTACGCCTGTAGTCGTCACCAGCACGTCATGGACATCAGCCCGCGGAAGCACTGCACCGATGTAGAGTCCTTCCGGGAATTCCATGGGCATATCCTTGGCGCTGTGGACAGCCAGATCCACCTCTTCCTTTAACAGGGCTTCCTCCAGCTCCTGGGTAAAGACGCCCTTGCCTCCGAAGGAGGTCAGGGATTTATCCAGAATCTCGTCGCCCTTGGTGGACATCTCCACAATCTCGATCTCCGCCTCCGGGAAGGCCTCTTCGATACGCTGCCGCACCAGATCGGTCTGCACCAGAGCCAGTTTACTTTTTCTTGTACCGATTCGAATCTTCATCGCCGTCTCCTATTTCTGAAGCCTGTAGCCTCTCGGCGTAATCATTCTTCCATTGCTTACATAAGTCTGGGAATTGCCGATCAGCACCACGCTGAACATATCGATCTCCGCATTTTTAAGTTCGCCTAAGGTCGTAATCAGCTTACTCTCTTCTTTTCGGCCCGCATGGCGCACGATGCCCACCGGGGTCGCAGGATCGCGATACTTCATCAGAATCTCCGCCGCTCGATCTACGTAGTCGGTACGCTTCTTACTCTTGGGATTATACAGACAGACGATCAGATCACCCTGCCCCGCGCAGTCCACGCGCTTCAGAATCAGATCCAGCGGAGTCATGAGATCGCTTAAGCTGATCACCGCGAAATCGTGCATCAGTGGCGCGCCCAGCACGGAAGCTGCCGCACTGGCTGCGGTTACACCCGGCACGGTCTCGATCTCGATGTCCGCGTGCATCTCCTCTGCCACCTGATAAATGATGCCGGCCATGCCGTAGATGCCGCTGTCGCCGGAGCTGACCATGGCTACGGTCTGATCCTTCATGGCTTCCTCTACTGCCATCCGGCAGCGCTTCACCTCCTGCATCATGGGCGTAGCCAGATAATTCTTATTCGGGAAGAACTCCTTTAACATCTCCACATACGTGGTATAGCCTGTAATAATGTCTGCCTTTTCTA
>CAVKIR010000011.1:6375-12885 GCA_963656395.1 Prevotella sp. CAG:279 | reverse complement strand
CAGTACGACGCCAGATCGCATCGGGAGTAGACCTGATCGTGCACCTGGGACGCCTCAGGGATGGGAGTCGGAAGGTTCTGGAGATCGTGGAGCTGGACGGTATGGAACAGGGCGAGATACGTCTGCGGACCCTCTATGCCTTCGAGGAGGATCCGGGGCAGGAGAAGGCAGAAAAGATAAAGGGAATTCTCCGTAAGAAGGCGGAGCTTCTGCATACCGGGAAGCTTCGGGCGGCAGGGATGGGAGGATAGACAGGTGGATTATCGGACGTATCATTTCAGCAGACAGGAATATCTGCGTTATGGGATAGAGGCCGGCGCGATCACCGGATTGGTGGCCTTCTGCTTTTATAATTCCCTGCTTGCAATTCTGCTGTGGCCGGCTGTGGCCTTCTGGTATCTGCGGGAAAAGAAAGCTGTCCTTCAGGTGAAGCGCAAGGCGGTATTGAAGGAGCAGTTTAAGGATGCGGTACAGGCGATGGCTGCGGCGCTGGCAGCAGGATATTCTGTGGAAAATGCGGTGCGGGAAGCAGGGAAGGATCTGCGTCTGCTCTACGATGAGCAGAGCGACATGGTGCAGGAGCTGGCTGCGATGGAGCGCCGTATGGATTCAAATCAGACGCTGGAGGCCGCAGTGCAGAATTTCGCAAAGCGCAGCGGTCTTTCGGAGGCAGAGACCTTTGCGGAGATCTTTGCGGTGGGGAAACGAAGCGGCGGAGATCTCATCGGAATTCTGGAGGATACAGCGCGGACGATCGCTCAGACGGTGGAGACAGAACGGGCCATCGATGCCGCATTGGCATCCCGGCGTTATGAGCAGAAGATTATGAATCTGATACCGTTTGTGATCGTCATCTATCTGCGGACGGGCTGTCCGGGCTTCATGAAGCCGGTCTACGGCAATCTGTTCGGTGCCTGCGTGATGACCGGGTGTCTGGGGCTCTATCTTGCAGCGTGGTATCTGGGAAAGAGGATGCTGGAAATCGAGGTGTAGCGTGAAACTTTTAGAGAGGCTGAACAGAAGACTTCTGGAAAGGGGGAAAAAGGGATATCCGGGGCAGGAGGCTGTGAGTGAGAGCTTCCGAATCCTGCATAGCGAGAAAGATGTAAACGAGGAGCTGGAAATATTTTACAAAGAGAAGCTGAAGATCCTGATGCTGGTGTTATTGGGAGGGGTAGCTCTGACGATTCTTTTGCTCGTAAGTGAGGGCGGAAGCAGGCTTCTGGAGGAAGGATACTTTCTGCCCCGGAGAGAAAGCGCCTATACACAGGAGCTGTGGGTGATTCCGGATAAGGAATCCGGAAAGGAAAAGGAAGAACTGACACTGGAGATCGAACCAAAGGGTATGACGGCAGAACAGGTAAAAGCCCTGCTTGCTGAGGAGACCGGAAAGATGGAAGGGTATATCCTGGGAGAAAACCGCTCTCTGGAGGAGGTACGAACGGATCTGAACCTGATCCGGGAGATCGAGGGGACGCCGGTCACCGTGGAGTGGGAACTGGATTCCTATGAGGTTCTGAATGTGGACGGAAGTATCCGAAAGGACAAGGTGACGGAGGGAGGAACCATCGTCGGACTTCGGGGACGCCTGCAATGCGAAGGACAGGAAAGTATCTATGAGGCCTCTGTGTTGGTGCTGCCGGAAATCCTAAGTCCCATGCAGCAGTGGCAGGAAGCTCTCGCCGAGGCTCTGGAGGGGCTGCAGGACGAGACGAGGCTGTCGGAGCGAAGGGAACTTCCGAAGACGGTAGAGGGTGTCAGTGTCAGCTGGGAGGAAAAAGAAAGCTCTATGGCGGGAGTGATTCCGGTTCTGACCTTGCTCTGTCTGGTGCTGGTGTATGTCGCAAGAGATCGGGAGCTGAAAAAAAGGGTACAGGAGCGGGAGCTTGAGCTTCGTAGGGACTATGCACAGGTGGTGAGTAAGCTGGTGCTGCTGATGGGTGCGGGAAGCGCAGTGCGGACTGCCTGGGAGACCATGGTGCGGGAGTATGAGCGTAAGAAGGAGGAGGGCTGTGGACGACGCTATGTCTATGAAGAGATGGCGCTGACCTGTCGGGAGCTGCAAAACGGTGTCTCGGAGGGGCGAGCCTATGAGAACTTCGGACTTCGCTGCCGATTGCCCTGTTATCTCAAGCTGTCGGCTCTTCTGGAACAGAATCTGAAAAAAGGCAATAAGGGACTGACGCAGATGCTGAAGGCGGAGATGACAGAAGCCTTCGAGCAGCGCAAGGAGCTGGCCAGGGAGCAGGGAGAAAAGGCTTCCACCAAACTCTTATTTCCCATGGTATTGATGCTGGCCGTGGTAATGCTGCTGGTGCTGGTGCCGGCAGGCATGTCGATGCAAGTATAAACAAGGAGGAAAAGAAGATGCAGTTGTGGTACAGATGGAATCAAGTATGGAAGAAGCTTTGGGAGGACGAGAGGGGAATCGGTACGGTGGAAATGATCCTGATTCTTGTGGTGCTCATCGCATTGGTTCTGATATTCAAGAGCAAGCTGACTTCTCTGGTCAACGAGATTTTTGATAAGATTACAAGCCAGAGCAGACTGGTGTAAAACGAATGAGGCACAGACGGGGAGAAATCACAGTATTCTTAAGCCTATTGCTCTCGGTGGTACTGTTTTTCTTCCAGGCGCTCTTTCAGTCGGCGGGATATGCCGTCTTTCGCAGTCAGATGGAGGAGGCACTGGAGCTTTGTGAGTACTCCGTGCTCTCGGAATACCATCGAACCCTGTGGGAGCGCTATGAGCTCTTCTATCTGGATCTGGGCTACGGAGGCGGCGCGGAGAAAACAGAATATCTGAACCGGCAGGCAGAGAAATTTCTGAACCTGAATCTGAATTCCGGGAAGGTGAAGGCGCTGGAGACCTGGGATTATGCACGGGCGACGGATGAGAAGGGAACGGCTTACTACGAGCAGGCCGTGTCCGTCATGAAGGCGAAGACCGGTGCTTCCCTCCTGGATAAGCTGAAGGAATATGAGGATTACGGAGAGCTGGCAGAAAAAAATGAGCAGCAGTACCGGGAATCTGACAGTAGAGAAAGTAAAAATCTGGAAGAATTGAGAAGCCGCAGGGAAGAGAAGGAAGAGACCGGAACGCCGGATCCGGCGGAACATACAGAAAGCCTGAAGCGGGGGAGCATTCTGCATCTCGTTCTGCGGGATCCGGGGGCTGTCTCCGGGAAGCGGGCAGAACTGACAGAAAGTCCGTCCAATCGAACGCTTCCGGAGGGAACCGGCCCAAGGGGACGCAATGAGCCCGGAGTCGTGAATGATGCCTGGTTTCTGGCCTATCTAATGGAGCACTTAAGCTATGCATCGTCGTTCTTAAGCGGTGAATCCGAGAGCGGAGCGTGGCTGGATTATCAGTTGGAATACCTGATAGCCGGGAAGGAGACAGATATTGCGAATCTGGAAGCGATCGCAGGACGCCTGCTGGCCATCCGGGAGGGTATGAACTATGTATATCTGCTGTCGGATTCCGGAAAGGTAGCAGAGTGCGAAGCATTAGCGGTCGCTATGGTGGGGGCCACCCTGATTCCTGGTCTGGTGGAGGCAGTGAAGCAGGTACTGCTTCTGGCCTGGGCCTTCGCAGAGAGTGTGCTGGATGTGCGGTTGCTGCTAAATGGAAAACGTGTGGCATTCCAAAAGGATGCGGCAACCTGGAAATTATCTTTAAGCGGAGCCCTGGAGCTGGGCGAACTGTCCGGTTTTGATGAGGCGGAGGATGCGAACGGACTTTTATACCGGGATTATCTGGGGATTCTTCTGACTCTGACCGGTAGAGAGAAGCGGATCCTGCGAAGTCTGGATGTGATCGAAGGGGTCGTGCGGGAGACGGACGGGCAATGGTTCTATGTAGATCAATGCATAGACGCATTTCGAATGCGAACCGTCGTGGACGGCGGGCAGGAATATACGGCGGAGAGACTGTTCTGCTATGAATGGTAAAAAATGGGAAGGAGGTGTACCGTGATGCTCTTTCGTACAGAGCCAAATCTAAAAAAAATGAATGCTCTCCAGGCAGCGGATGATGACACGACTGCGGATCTAATCTATTCTCTTAAATCTGTATCTTACTCTGAAAGCGGGAGAGTATCACGGTGCACCTCCGGGAAACGGGGCAGTATGACCGTGGAGGCAGCGCTGGTGTTCCCGATCTTTCTATTCACGATGACAGCCTTTATCTACCTGCTGGTCATGCTCCAGCTGAAGACAGAGCTGGGAAGGAGCCTGACGGATACCGGGAAGCAGCTGGCGGAGCTGGCAGAGTACGGGGATACGGTCGGAAGCGTCGGCTCCTCTGCGGCAGTTACCCTGTATGGAAAGCAGGAGCTGAAGAAGTACATGGATGGCAGGGTGTCCACTTCCATCGTCCGGGATGGCCTGTCCGGGATCTCGACCCTGGGAAGCAGCTGGGAGGAAGATACGGGGCTTATTACACTTCAGGCCTCGTGCCAGGCGGTATTTCCGCCGGGGCTCACCTGGTTTCATCCGGTTCGGATCGTTCAGAAAAGGGTCGTGCGGGGCTGGATCGGTTTTGGAGGCCGGTCAGAATCCGGTGACTCGGAGAGAGAGGAAGTCGTCTATGTTACAGATTACGGAACCGTGTATCACAGGGAGCTGAGCTGTCGCTATCTGAAGCTCTCGATTCGGCAAAGTGAGCTGTCAAAGGTGTCAGAGCTTCGCAATGCATCCGGCGGAAAGTACTATCCCTGCGAGAAATGCTGGAAGGATGGTACAGAGCGGGTATTCCTGACAGATGACGGAACGCGGTATCACCAGAGCCTGAACTGCTCTGCCCTGATCCGCGGAATTCATACCGTGCGCCTGTCAGATACATCGCTGCCGGCCTGCTCCGTATGTGGAGGTTAAATCATGTGGAAGGAATATTATGTGGCGGCATTGTTGATCCTGAATGGCATATGGGACTGGAAAAAAAAGGAAGTATGCGTTCCGAGTATTCTGGTTTCTCTGGCAGCAGGAATTGCGGTAAACTGCAGATATCAGTATCTGACAGCCTCGGATATGGCAGGAGGTCTGGGAATCGGGGGCTTTCTGGTGCTTCTGGCCTTCCTTACAAAGGGAGCGATCGGACTGGGAGATGGATGGCTTTTGTGTGCCACCGGTGCATATCTGGGAACAGTCGGGAATTTTGAACTGCTTTTGGTGGGTTCGGTGTTCTGTGCAGCCGTCCTGGGCTTCGGTTTACTGCTGGGGAAAGCGCATTGGAAGGATACCTTTCCCTTCGTGCCGTTTTTATGTGCGGCACAGCTTTTGAGGCTTCTGCTATGAACGGCGGATGGAGAAGGGGAAGCTTTACCGTGGAGGCTTCGATCTTGCTGCCCTTTTTGATTTTGATTCTATTTGCCATGCTGTGTCTCGGACTGTTCTGGCATGATCGAAGTGTATTGGCCTCCTGCGCAGCGGAGCTGGCAGGAAAGGGAGCGGCGCGCAAGTATGAGACAGATGCCCATCTGGAAAGCTGGCTTAGAACAGAGGCAGAGGGGCTGGTGGAGGGACGGCTGTATCTTTTACAGGTGACAGAGAGTGAAGCAGAGATTTCGCGGGGAAGCATCACGGTGACGTATACCGGCTTTGGCCCGATTCTCGGAGGCTTGAAGACCCGGGAGCAGGAGAGTGCAGTGCAGCACAATCCGGTAAGTACCCTTCGGAAAAGCCGGATAATAAAGGAAGTTTCGGGGAAGGTGTAGAGAGATGGAGGTTAGCTATAGACGTGAGTTGGACCAGAATTATCTGGTCCTGGAAGAAAAGGAATATCAGGAAAATTATCAGGTTCAGATGCTGTTGAAAAATCAGATTCCCGGCTTTCTGAAATGCCGGATGACCAGGGTGGATCGAGACGCTTCTTTTTACTATGAGATCACATCCATGCAGAATCTTATGCTGGTGCTGGAGCGAAAACGGATCAATCTGACAGAATTGGTACGGCTTCTGGAAGGCCTGGAAAATGCAGCCGCCATCTGTGAAGAATATCTGCTGGATTCTGAGCGGATTCTGCTGCAGCCGGATTTCATTTATCTGGATCCGGATACCTGGAGGATCCGAGTCTGCTTCTATCCCTTTGAGGACCAGGATATGGGGGCAGCGCTGCTGGGACTGGCAGAATATCTGCTGGATCACCTGGATCGGCAGGACTCGGGCGCCGTGACCCTGGGATATGAATTTTATCGTATGGCGGGAGAGCAGAATCCGTCCCTTCGAAAGCTTCTGGAAGAGTGGAGCGAGGGTATAGAAGAAAAGAAGGAAAAGGGACAGAGCGAGAATCAGAGTGCGGAAAAACAGGAGAAACGGGAGCTTCTATATGGGGAGGAATGGCAGCAAACCGCCTCAGGGACGAGCGGCTACCCGGAAAGTCCGACTGTGAATCGAGTGGCTGAGAACTTCCCGGAATGGGCGGAAGCAGCTCCCGGCGGCACAGCCTGCCTGTCGAATCTTCGGGAACCGGGTCTCTACCTGCGTAGTGTGAATGCAGCCTATCCGGATC
>CAVKIR010000011.1:0-6365 GCA_963656395.1 Prevotella sp. CAG:279 | reverse complement strand
GGATCTTCGCATCAACAAGGCCAGCTTTCTCGTGGGAAAGAAAAAGGATGCGGTAGATGGCTGGCTGAAGGCTCGCGGCATCTCCCGCATTCATGCAAAGATTTCCAGGGAGGAGGACAGCTATTATCTGA
The DNA here is from genome assembly GCA_963656395.1 of Prevotella sp. CAG:279. Lineage (GTDB taxonomy): Bacteria > Bacillota > Clostridia > Lachnospirales > Lachnospiraceae > Laedolimicola. Next base: position 6,234 of record CAVKIR010000011.1, on the reverse strand, counting down.
CCGATCTGAATTCTACCAACGGCACGTTTCTGAATGGCGGGCGGCTGGGAGTCAATGAAAAAGCCCGTCTGCGCCCCGGCGATACGGTGGGGTTTGTAGATGTCAGGTATGTGGTGGAGGGGTAAAAGGAGCTTGTAAAGAATACATAAATCCGCTATACTGTAGGACAGAAAGGCGGTGAAAAGAGTGGAAGAAATGAGCGATAAGGAATTGGTCACTGTTACGATTGACAGATATACGAGTCTACAGCGTATCAAAAAAGCGAACGGAGAAACTGTAAACGAGGAATTGGATTATCAAATCAAAACACTGATGGCCATGCTTGCTTCTATGGGAGTAAATGTAGAAGATTTGACCCTGTAGAGAACAGAGAGAAAGACACATGAAACATACAAAAGAGAAGAGAACAGAGAAGAGAAAAGACTGAGGATGCTGCGATTCGAAAAGATGACGGCATCCTCTTTTATTTACGCGAATTATGTCCCGTTTTTCGGAAAGTTTTGAAAATACGGACAGTTTATGCTATGCTTAAAGCGATTCTGTATACTTTGAAGATAGAAGGAAACGATACCATGATATTTGAGAGTCATGCACATTATGATGATAAGGCCTTTGACGCGGATCGGGAAGCGGTTCTTGAGCAGTGCCGGAGGGAAGGGATAGAGTATATTGTAAATGTGAGCGCGAGCCTTTCTACGGTGAAGAGCACATTGGCGCTGGCGGAGCGTTATCCGTTCATGTATGCGGCAGTGGGTGTTCACCCGGACGAGGTGGGCGAGCTGAACGAAGAGAATTTTGCCCGGATGGAGGAACAGTGCCGGCATCCGAAGGTCGTGGCGGTGGGCGAGATTGGTCTGGATTATTACTGGGACAAGGAGAACCACGAGCTGCAGAAGAAATGGTTTCGGGCGCAGATGGAGTTGGCGAAGCGAATGGGACTTCCGATGATCGTGCACAGTCGGGAAGCGGCCGCGGATACACTGGAAGAGATTAAGGGTGCGCAGGATGAGCGGCTTCGCGGCGTGATTCACTGCTTTTCCTATTCGCCGGAGATGGCCGAGGAGTATCTGAAAATGGGATATTATATCGGTATCGGCGGCGTAGTTACCTTTAAGAACGCGAAGAAGCTCAAAGAGGTGGTAAAGCTGCTGCCTCTGGAGCGGATCCTGCTGGAGACCGACTGCCCGTACCTGGCTCCGGAGCCAAACCGCGGCAAGCGGAATTCGTCACTGAATCTGCCCTATGTGGCGGCGGCCATCGGCGAGCTGAAGGGCGTGGACGCTGACGAGGTGATCCGGGTGACGAATCAAAATGCAAAAAAACTGTATTTGGGAGGCAGAAACCTATGAACAGACCCGTTCCAACCTTGGGAAATCCGAAGAATACCATAGAGGTTCTGAATAAATATAAATTCGTCTTTCAGAAGAAGTTCGGCCAGAACTTCCTGATCGATGAGCATGTGCTGGGCAAAATCATTCGCTCCGCACAGATTACCGAGGACGATTTCGTCGTGGAGATCGGTCCGGGCATCGGTACCCTGACCCAGTATCTGGCGGCGTCCGCCCGGGAGGTGGCGGCCATCGAGATCGACGACGCATTGATACCGATTCTGGAGGACACCTTAAGCGCTTACGACAATGTGACGGTCATTCACGAGGACGTATTGAAAGTAGACTTATGTAAACTGGCCAAGGAGAAGAACGGTGGAAAGCCCATCAAGGTGGTGGCGAACCTGCCTTATTATATCACGACGCCGATCATCATGGGGCTTTTTGAAAATCATGTGCCGGTGGAGAGCATCACCATCATGGTGCAGAAGGAAGTGGCGGACCGGATGAAGACCGGTCCGGGATCCAAGGATTACGGAGCACTGTCCCTGGCGGTGCAATATTATGCGAAACCGGAGCTGGTGGCGAATGTTCCGCCCAACTGCTTTATGCCCCGTCCTCGGGTGGGTTCGGCGGTAATCCGTCTGACACGGCATACCGAGGTTCCGGTACAGGCGGAGGATGAGAAGCTGATGTTCCAGATCATCCGTGCCTCCTTTAATCAGCGCAGGAAGACCCTGGTCAATGGTCTTGGCAATGCACCGGAACTGCATATCCCCAAGGAAATGACCGCAGAAGTACTGGACGAGATGGGCTTAAGCGCGAGCGTGCGCGGTGAGGCATTGAACCTCGCGCAGTTTGCGGAGCTGTCGAATCGGATTGCAAAAAAGAGGACACAGAAGGAGTAACCTGCATGACTGCAGACGAAAAATACATGAAAGAAGCCCTGCGGCAGGCAAAGAAGGCCGAGGCCCTTCTGGAAGTGCCCATAGGCTGCGTCATTGTCCGGAATGACAAAATCATCGCCCGGGGCTATAACCGAAGAAATACGGACAAAAATACCCTGTCCCATGCAGAGCTGAACGCCATCCGCAAGGCCAGCAGGAAGACAGGCGACTGGCGGCTGGAGGACTGTACCATGTACATCACCCTGGAGCCCTGCCAGATGTGCGCCGGAGCCATCGTCCAGGCTCGGATGGGCCGGGTAGTCATCGGGGCCATGAACCCGAAGGCGGGCTGCGCCGGTTCCATCCTGAATCTGCTGGAGATGCCCGAATTCAACCATCAGGTCGATGTGGAGCGTGGCGTGCTGGAGGAAGAATGCAGCACCATGCTCAGCGAATTTTTCAAAAAGCTTCGCAGACAGAAGAAGCAGGAGGCGAACAAAATCGTTGACAAAGCCAAGGATTAAAGCTATACTGAAACAGATCGTCTGATCGGCGATCCCAATTATGTCATAAAGCTTCCGCGCAGCCGGGGAATCAGCGGCTCCCTGTACCTGCAATCCGCTACAGCAGGGGTGATGTTCTGCCTCGGACTTTATGGAGCAGTATGCAGCCCTTTGCAAGCAGCATAGACGCTTGGGTCTTGCGCAACAGGAATCTGTGAATCGAGTCAGGTCAGGAATGGAGCAGCTCTAAGCAGAACCTCTTGTGTGCCGCGAGGTCGCCTGGGCCGAGCCGGCTACAGAGGTAACGGTACTGTTTCATGGTTCAAAGCAGAACGCGCGGATTTAAAAATGTAAATCGAAGGCAATCGTATGAGAGCATACGGTTGTTTTTTTATGCGAAAAACTGTGAAATAGGGTCTTGAAAAATACCCCAATGGGGTATATAATGAACGCAAAACAGGGAAATGGTAAGAGGTGATTGAATGGAAGATAAGATGGAAGATAAAATAGAAGAAAAGAAAGAATGTTGCTGCTGCAGTCATAAGACCAAGGAGCGAACAGAAAAAGAATATAAGGATTTATTGAACCGTCTGAGCCGCATCGAGGGCCAGGTTCGGGGTATCCGGAAAATGGTGGAGACCGACTGCTACTGTACCGATATTTTGGTGCAGGTATCCGCTGTAAATGCAGCGCTGAACAGCTTTAATAAGGTGCTGCTGGCCAACCATATCCGCACCTGTGTAGCCGAGGATATCCGGGAAGGCAAGGACGAGACTATAGATGAGCTGGTAACCGTATTACAGAAGCTGATGCGGTAACAGTCAGGCAGAGGAGGCATAGAGGATGAAGCAATACAACGTAACAGGCATGAGCTGTGCAGCCTGCAGCGCTCGTGTGGAAAAAGCAGTGCAAAAAGTACCGGGCGTCACAGCCTGCTCGGTCAGCCTTTTGACCAACTCCATGGGCGTAGAGGGCACGGCGGATGCGTCCGCCATCATCGCGGCTGTAGAGGCGGCCGGATACGGCGCTTCGGAAAAGGACGCACAGAGCGGTGTCGCGAAAGCGTCCGCCGCACCGGACGATGATTTCCTGAAGGATACCGAGACCCCAAAGATTCGAAGAAGACTGATCGCATCGCTGATTTTCCTGGCGCCGCTCATGTACCTGTCCATGGGGCATATGATGTGGGGCTGGCCGGTGCCAGGCTTCATGGAGGGCAATCATGTAGCCATGGGACTGGCGCAGCTTCTGCTGACCGTCATCGTCATGGTCATCAACCAGAAGTTCTTTATCAATGGCTGCAAGGGGCTGCTCCATGGCGCACCGAACATGGATACACTGGTGGCTCTGGGCTCCGGCGCGTCCTTCAGCTACAGCACCTATGCGCTGTTTGCCATGACCGTAGCCCAGGTCAACCAGGATATGGACGCGGTCATGTCCTACATGCATGAGTTTTATTTCGAGTCAGCGGCCATGATCCTGACCCTGATTACCGTGGGCAAGATGCTGGAGGCGCATTCCAAGGGCAAGACCACAGACGCCCTGAAGGGACTGATGAAGCTGGCACCGAAGACAGCGGTGCTGGTACGGGACGGCGCGGAAGTGGAGGTTCCCATCAGCCAGGTTCGAAAAGGCGATGTCTTTGTGGTAAGACCCGGTGAAAATATACCCGTGGACGGCATTGTCCTGGAGGGCAGCAGCGCGGTAAATGAGTCCGCCCTGACCGGCGAGAGCATCCCGGTGGATAAAAATGCGGGTGACGCCGTATCCGCGGCGACCCTGAACCAGTCCGGCTTCATCCGCTGCGAGGCCACCCGTGTGGGCGAGGATACCACCCTGTCCCAGATCATTCAGATGGTCAGCGATGCGGCGGCCACGAAAGCACCGATTGCGAAGATCGCAGACCGGGTATCCGGCGTCTTCGTACCGGCGGTGATCAGTATCGCAGCCGTGACCATCATCGCGTGGCTGCTGGCAGGCGAGAGCGTAGGCTTCGCACTGGCTCGCGGCATCTCCGTGCTGGTTATCAGCTGCCCCTGCGCATTGGGTCTGGCGACGCCGGTAGCCATCATGGTAGGCAATGGCATGGGTGCAAAAAATGGCATCATGTTCAAGACTGCCGCCTCTCTGGAGGCCACCGGCAAGACCCAGATCGTAGCGCTGGATAAGACCGGAACCATCACCGGCGGCGAGCCGAAGACCACCGATATCCTGCCGGCAGAGGGCGTCAGTGAAGCAGAGCTTCTGAAGCTGGCCTACGCATTGGAAAAGAAGAGTGAGCACCCGCTGGCAAGAGCAATCCTGGAGACCGGTAAGGAGCGCGGCGTAGACGATACCTCGGAGGTGGAAGATTTCCGGGCGGTGCCGGGCGGCGGACTGACCGGAAAGCTCAGTGGCGCAGTCCTGACCGGCGGCAACCTGAAATACATCAGCGAGACCGCAGAAGTCTCCGACACGATCCGCAGGCAGTCGGAAAGACTGGCGGAGGACGGCAAGACCCCGCTGTTCTTCGCGAAGGACGGCAAGCTCATCGGTATCATTGCGGTAGCCGATGTCATCAAAGAGGACAGTCCCCAGGCAGTCCGCGAGCTGCAGGGTATGGGCATTCATGTGGTTATGTTAACCGGAGACAATGAGCGCACCGCGAAAGCCATCGGCCGTCAGGCCGGCGTAGACGAGGTCATCGCCGGAGTCCTGCCCGAGGGCAAGGAGAGCGTCATCCGGAACCTGAAGAAGAAGGGCAAGGTAGCCATGGTCGGCGACGGCATCAACGATGCTCCGGCTCTGACCCGCGCAGACATGGGCATCGCCATCGGAGCCGGTACGGACATCGCCATCGACGCAGCGGATGTCGTATTGATGAAGAGCCGCTTAAGCGACGTACCCGCAGCCATCCGCCTGAGCCGTGCGACCTTACGGAACATCCATGAGAACCTGTTCTGGGCGTTCTTTTACAATGTCATCGGAATCCCGCTGGCAGCAGGCGTATGGATCCCGCTCTTTGGCTGGAAGCTGAACCCCATGTTCGGCGCGGCGGCCATGAGCCTGTCCAGCTTCTGCGTAGTAACGAACGCATTGCGCCTGAATCTCTTCAAGATGTACGACACAGGCAAGGATAAAAAAATCAAGGCAAAAGCCGATCAGAAAAAGGAGGAAACAACCATGACAAAGACCATGAAAATCGAAGGAATGATGTGCGGACACTGCGAGGCCACCGTGAAGAAAACTCTGGAGGCCATCGAGGGTGTAGAGGCAGCCGAGGTCAGCCACGAGGCCGGAACCGCAGTCGTGACGCTGGCTACAGAAGTAGCCGACGATGTCCTGAAGAAGTCAGTCGAAGACAAAGACTACAAAGTAACCGACATCCGGTAAACCACCGACGCAATCTCGTGGAAGTCAGACGCCCGCAAACTTCTTTCACCACGGTGTCCGGCTGTCCGAGAAACGTCCGAACACCTCGAAAGGTTACTGTACAAACGCCAGCCAGTCCATGATGGCTCGCAAAGGCGGCCCTAT
>CAVKIR010000010.1:0-12930 GCA_963656395.1 Prevotella sp. CAG:279 | reverse complement strand
GAGTGCAAAATCCCATCGGCGAAGCCGATTCTCATGGATTTTGCATTCGTAACTGCGAAGGTACTGAACAGTTACAGACTGAATTCAAAGGCGTGCGTATTTTGACACGCAAACCCATCTTATGGTATAATCGGAATAACTATGTTATACCGTGCTCAACATTTTACATTAGGAGGTCGGTTATGAGCAGCGTAAGAAGAATCTATGTAGAGAAAAAGGACGCTTTCGCCGTGAAGGCGAAGGAGCTTCAGGAGGAGATACAGAGCTTCTTAGGAATCGAGGATGTGAAGAAGGTGCGGGTGCTGATCCGCTACGACGTGGAGAAGCTCTCCGATGCGGTCTTCGAGCGGGCCTGCCGAACCGTCTTCTCCGAGCCGCCGGTCGATACCTTATACGAAGAGACCTTTGAGGCCGCGCCGGGTTCTCATGTATTCAGCGTGGAGTACCTGCCGGGACAGTTCGACCAGAGAGCAGATTCCGCCGTACAGTGTGTGCGCTTCCTGAAGGAGGACGAGGAGCCGGTGATCCGCACCGCTACCACCTACGTCATCGAGGGCGCCGTTTCCGAGGAGGAGCTGGCCTCCATCAAGAGCTATTGCATCAATCCGGTAGACTCCCGCGAGGCAGCCGTAGAGAAGCCGGACACTCTGGTGACCGTCTTTGCCGAGCTGGCGGATGTGAAGATCTTCGACGGCTTCTGCGAGATGGACGAGGCCGCATTAAAGGAGCTTTACAGCTCCCTGAACCTGGCCATGACCTTCCGGGATTTTCAGCACATCCAGAACTATTTCAAGAGCGAGGAAAAGAGAGATCCGTCCATGACGGAGATCCGTGTGCTGGATACCTACTGGTCCGACCATTGCCGCCATACCACCTTCTCCACGGAGCTGACCGACGTAAGCTTCGAGGACGGTTATTATAAGAAGCCCATCGAGGCCACCTACCGGCAGTACCTGGCTGACAGAGCCGAGATCTTCAAGGGCAGAAAGGACAAGTTTGTCTGCCTGATGGATCTGGCACTGATGGCCATGCGGAAGCTGAAGGCCGAGGGAAAGCTTGCAGATCAGGAAGAATCCGATGAGATCAACGCCTGCTCCATCGTCGTTCCGGTGGAAATCGACGGAAAAACAGAGGAGTGGCTGGTTAATTTTAAAAATGAGACCCACAACCATCCGACGGAGATCGAACCCTTCGGTGGCGCAGCCACCTGTCTGGGCGGCGCGATCCGCGACCCGCTGTCAGGCCGTACCTATGTATATCAGGCCATGCGTGTGACCGGTGCGGCGGACCCCACCGTATCCGTAAAGGAGACCCTGAAGGGCAAGCTGCCCCAGAAGAAGCTGGTGCGGGGCGCAGCTCACGGCTACAGCTCCTACGGCAACCAGATCGGTCTGGCTACCGGCTATGTCAAAGAGATCTATCATCCGAACTACGTGGCGAAGCGTATGGAGATCGGCGCGGTCATGGGCGCGGCTCCCAGAAAGGACGTCATTCGTGAGACCTCCGATCCGGGCGATCTGATTATATTGCTGGGCGGTGAGACCGGACGTGACGGCTGCGGCGGCGCTACCGGCTCCTCCAAGGTTCATACCGAGAAGTCCATCGAGACCTGCGGCGCTGAGGTGCAAAAGGGTAATGCACCCACCGAGCGCAAGATTCAGAGACTGTTCCGCCGTCCCGAGGTAACGCGGCTGATCAAGAAGTGCAACGACTTCGGCGCAGGCGGTGTATCCGTCGCCATCGGCGAGCTGGCGGACGGCCTGAAGGTGAACCTGGATCTGGTTCCGAAGAAATACGCCGGCCTGGACGGCACCGAGATCGCCATTTCCGAGTCCCAGGAGCGTATGGCAGTGGTCGTAGATAAGAAGGACGAGGCAGCCTTCCTGGCCTACGCTGCGGAGGAGAACCTGGAGGCTACCACAGTGGCGGTGGTCACCGAGGAGCCGAGACTCGTGCTTAGCTGGAGAGGCAGGGAGATCGTGAATCTCTCCCGCGCCTTCCTGGATACCAACGGCGCGCATCAGGAGACAGCCGTGGCTGTGGATCTGCCCAGCGAGCAGGAGAAGTATTTTGTAAGAAAGGACGTCGCAGATGTCCGGGCCAAATGGCTGGATACCTTAAGCGACTTAAATGTATGCTCCCAGAAGGGCCTGGTGGAGATGTTCGACAGCTCCATCGGCGCAGGCAGCGTCCTGATGCCCTACGGCGGAAAATATCAGCTGACCGAGACCCAGGCCATGGTGGCGAAGCTGCCGGTGCTGAAGGGCAAGACCGACGTGGTCACCATGATGAGCTACGGCTTTGACCCGTATCTGTCCAGCTGGAGCCCCTACCACGGAGCCGTCTACGCAGTGATTGAGTCTGTGGCAAGAATCGTGGCAGCAGGCGGAGACTACAGGAAGATCCGCTTCACCTTCCAGGAGTACTTCCGCAGAATGACCGAGGATCCCCATCGCTGGAGCCAGCCCTTCGCGGCACTCCTTGGCGCTTACAGCGCACAGCTGGGCTTCGGCCTGCCCTCCATCGGAGGAAAGGACAGTATGTCCGGCAGCTTTAACGAGATCGACGTACCGCCTACCCTGGTATCCTTCGCGGTGGATGTGGCCAGCGACAAGACCATCCTCACACCGGAGCTGAAAAAAGCGGGCAACAAGCTGGTTCTGGTGCAGATTCACCGGGATGCTTACGAACTGCCGGATTATGAGGAGATCAAGGATCTGTACGGCAGGTTCTTTACGGACGTGAAGGCGGGACGCATCGTATCCGCTTACGCTCTGGACGGTGCAGGACTGGCAGCCGCCGTCAGCAAGATGGCCTTCGGCAATTGCTTAGGCGTAAAGATCGAGGCAAATGTAGATAAGCGGGATCTCTTTACCGCAGGCTTCGGCGATATCGTGGCCGAGGTTCCGGCTGATAAGGTCGGCGAGCTGGGTGTCACCTATACGGTAGTCGGTGAGGTAACCGAGAGCGGCTTCGCTTACGGTGAGATGAAGATCGATACAGAGGAAGCGCTGAAGACCTGGGAAGAGCCTCTGGAAAAGGTCTTCCCGACCATCGCGGCGGCAGGAGAAGAGAAAGTGGAAAGCCCGCTTTATAAGGCCGACAGCGTCTATGTATGCAGGCATAAGGTAGCCTGCCCCACCGTATTCATTCCGGTATTCCCGGGCACGAACTGCGAGTATGACAGCGCGAAGGCCTTCGAGCGCGCAGGCGCGGACGTCATCACAAAGGTATTCCGCAACCTGACCGCGAATGATATCCGCGAATCCGTGGAGGAGTTTGAGAAGGCCATCGACCGGGCGCAGATCATCATGTTCCCCGGCGGCTTCTCCGCAGGCGACGAGCCGGACGGCTCCGCGAAGTTCTTCGCGACGGCCTTCCAGAATGCCCGCATGAAGGAAGCCGTGATGAAGCTCCTGAACGAGCGCGACGGACTGGCTCTGGGTATCTGTAACGGCTTCCAGGCTCTGATCAAGCTGGGACTGGTACCCTACGGTGAGATCGTGGGACAGAGGGAGGATTCCCCGACCCTGACCTTCAATACCATCAACCGTCACGTCTCCAAGATGGTCTACACCAAGGTTGTGACGAATAAGTCCCCGTGGTTGGCCGGTGCCGAGCTGGGCAAGACTTATGTAAACCCGGCATCCCACGGCGAGGGTCGCTTCGTGGCAAATAAAGAGTGGATCGACAAGCTCTTTGCGAACGGCCAGGTGGCTACCCAGTATGTAAATCCCGAGGGCGAGGCAAGCATGGATGAGTATTGGAATGTCAACGGCTCCTACGCAAGCATCGAGGGCATCACAAGCCCGGACGGACGCGTCCTGGGCAAAATGGCGCACTCCGAGCGCCGCGGCGACTCCGTCGCCATCAATATCTACGGAGAGCAGGATTTGAAGATCTTCGAGTCCGGCGTAGCATATTTTAAATAAAAGGGTTATTTTATGGATACAAAAAAGTTTGAATATTTTTGCAGCCGCGCGGCAGCAGGGATAGGAATCCTCATCTTGGGATTCCTGTCCCTTTACAGCTTATTTTATACAGAAGAGTTCACCGCCAACAGGACAGAGGAACTGGAGCTTGTAAAGGATCCGGTTGTTCTGTCATTGCTGTCTATGGCGGTTATCCTTTTTCTGCTGTATTATGCAGCGAAAATCATCTTGAAAAATGAGGCGCACCGAAAGCGCAATACCCGGATCCTGCTGATTTTCACCTGTGCCTATGTGGGCATCTTCGGCTTCGCCTGGGCCTTTCTGTGCCATTACCATATGATGTGGGACGGGGAGATGATCTCCTTCTTCGGAAATCAGTTTGCGAACGGCATCAATGACATCAGCGCCCACGACATCGACTATATCACCTCCTACACGCAGCAGCTGGGAATTATTTCCATTCTTGAGATGCTCTACCGCATCGCCGGCTGGGAGAATTACCGGATGTTCCAGGCTCTGAACGCGATCGCGGCGTCCTGTTTGGTCCTGACCGGCTATAAGCTGACGAAGGAGATCTCCGGCCGGGAAGAGACGGGGGTCTATTATCTGATCCTGATGCTGGGCTGCTGGCCGCTGATCATCTATGTACCCTTTATCTACGGCGAGGTGCTCTCGATTCTTTTTTCCATGCTTTCTATCTACACGATGCTGCTCTACCTTCGCAAGCAGAGAAAGCGGGATATCCTCTTTATGGCTCTGGCAATAGCTGCGGCCTGCCTGATCCGAAGCAACTGCTACATCGTGCTGGCAGCCATGGCCTGCGTGCTGGTGGTCAAGGCCATCGGCGATAAGAGGATCCGCCATGTGCTGGCGCTTTTTTGTTGTATTGCCGTCTATTTCGTCGGTCATATGGGCTTGATTAAAGTATATGAGAATCGGCTGGGCGTCGACCTTACACACCCCATGCCGTCCATTCTCTGGGTGGCCATGGCGACCCAGGAGGGCGAGGACGGAAAGGAGGCCGGCTGGTACAACGGCCTGGCCTGGGATCTCTTCGTGGACGAAGCAGGCCGGGATCAGGAGGTAGCCACCGAGATGGCGAAGGAGGTCATCGCGGAGTCCATGGAGCGCTTCAAGGCGGACCCCGCCTATATGCTGGATTTCTATAAGCGCAAAATCGTCAGCCAGTGGAGCGAGCCGACCTACGCATGTCAGGTGGAGACAAATCACCGCTGGTCCGAGCGAAGCGCCTTCATGGATCGGCTCTATAAGGGCGACCTCTGGAAGCCCTTCGTGCGGGTGATGGACGTCTACCAGTCCCTGATTTACTGGGGCGCACTGCTGTTCCTTTTGCTGATGATACGAAAGAAGATCCCGGTGGAGAAGCTGGGACTCATCATTGTCGTCATCGGCGGCTTCATTTTTTACATATTCTGGGAGGCAAAATCCCGGTATGTGTTCCCGTACTTTATGATGATGATTCCCTGCGCCTGCTGCGGCTGGGATATGTTTCTGCAGGGCCTCTCTCATTGGTGGAAGAAGGGGCAGAAGCAGGAGCGGTTAAAAAAATGCCTCCATGGTCTGAGGACCCATCTGGAGAGCTTCGGCTGCAAGACTATCCTTCTTCTGGCCGGCATTCCCAGTGCGTTTTTATTCCTGTATAGCCTGGTCTTTACGACGGTCTATGAGAGCAACGATCTGGAGGTGCCCCTGCAGAAAATGGATCCGGTGCCCCTGATCCTAATCTTCGCGGCGGCAGTTCTGGTGATCCTGTATTTCGCGGGAAGACAGATCCTGAAAAAAGAGGAGAACCGAAAAAGGAACCTGAATCTCCTTCTTCTGGCGGTGCTGCTGCACTGCGCGGTATTTTGCACGGTCTGGAATCTGCTGGCGAAGAGTGCTCTCCGGGCGGATCCCCTGTATATCCATGCTATCGCGGGCGGCTTTGCCACCGGGGACGTGGGGGAGAGTGCCATGGATTATCTCTACACCTATCCCCATCAGGCGGGGCAGGCTCTGCTGCTGGAAGTGGTATACCGGATCTTCGGCTATGAGAATTTCCTGGCCTTCCGCCTCCTGAATACACTGGGGGTTCTGGTGCTGGTATGTTGCGGCTATCGCATCACAGGTCTGCTCTATGAGAATGACCGTGCGAAGGTGCATTACCTTCTTCTGGCGGCGGGCTGCATCCCTGTGCTCATCTATACGAATGTGATCTACGGTGAGGTGCTGGCCATCGCGGCGGTCTCCTTTGCTTTGTGGCTGTTCCTTTTGTGGCTGCGGGAAAAGAAGCTGTGGCAGTTCGTCTGCATGACCTTGTCACTGGTATTTGCCGTCTATATGAAGAACAATGCCCTCATTGCGGTGGTGGCCATCGCCATCGTGCTGCCGGTGAAGGCTATCACAGAGAAAAAACGGCGGCTGGCACTGTGGCTGGTTCCGATGCTTGCCGTCATATTATTGGCGCAGCCGGCCATGACGAAGCTCTACGAGGCGCGCAGCGGCTGGTCTCTCGACCAGGGTATGCCCAAGAGCCTCTGGGTAGCCATGGGGCTGCAGGGCGATGGCATGCGCTCCGGCTGGTGGAACGAGTTCCCGGATGAGGTCTATAAGGAAAAAGCCGGCTACGATGCCGAGAAGGCCGATGAGCTGGCCAGGGAAGCCATCTCCGTATCCCTGGAGGGCTTTCGGGAGAATCCGAAGGCGGCGGCCGTCTTCTTTATGCGGAAGTTTGTCAGCCAGTGGAACGATCCAAGCTACGGCTGTCAGGTGACCTCCGGAAGTCAGGAGACACCGGTATTGGCCTTCTTTATGAACGGTTACCAGTCGCTGATTTTCCTGGGAGCAGCAGGCTTTGCCCTCCTCTGGTTCCGGCGGCGAAAGAGCATCGAGCAGTGCCTGCCGGTATTGATCCTGCTGGGCGGTTATCTGTTCCACCTCGTCTGGGAGGTCAAGGGCCGCTACGGCCTGTTCTACTTCGTCCTGCTGCTTCCGGCAGCAGCGGAAGGGCTGGCGGGACTTGGCGAAATGGTTGAAACGAAATGGAAAAAAAGGAAACAGGCATGAGTAAAAAACAGTGGACCCCGGAGACCCTCTCCTGTAAGGTAGTCTGGTTCTTAAGCACAGTAATCTTTCTTCTGCTTACCGTGACCAGCCTCATCTTCACCCGGTACTTCGCAGCAGATTATGACGGCGAGATTCCCTATGTGCGAATCGCCTGGTTTCCGCTGACGCTGCTGGGCGCGGCGGCTCTGGGCGGCGTGATTTGGTGGATCAGCGGACGGATCTCCGAAGAGGAAGAAAAAGGGAAAAGACAGGTACGCCTTCTCCTGGCGGGCGTGCTGCTCTGGTGCATGGCCTTCGGAACAGCCTGGGTGTTGCTGGCGAAGAGTACGCCGGTATCGGATCAGGCCATGGTATCCAGCAGCGCCGAGCGGTTTCTGGAAGGAAATTATGGACGTCTGGGATATAGTAAATATCTGTATTACTATCCGTTTCAGATTAGTCTGGCAGCTTTTGAGGAACTGGTATTTTATCTGTTCGGGGTTAATAATTATACGGCCTTTCAGCTATTAAATGTACTTGAGATTACAGGTACAGTTTACGCAGGCTATCGGATTACAGCATTGCTTTTCGACAAAAGAAAGGTAGAAGTAAGCTATCTGCTGTTGTCAGCGGTTTGCTTTCCGTTTCTGATTTTCAGTGCTTATGTATACAGCGATGTGGCAGCCATTTTTATGTCCGTCGTATTGGTCTGGCAGACCCTGTCTTTGCTGAAAACAGGGAAAAAGCGTTATATTCTGGGGATGATTCTTGCAGCCAGCCTGGCAGTGCTGTTGCGTAGCAATAGTCTGATTATTTTGATTGCGGTTTGCTGTGTACTTGTAGTAAAAGCAATTTCAGAAAAGAAATGGATTTATCTGCTTTGTATTTTGCTTATGGGTGCCGGAATTCTGGGAAGCCGGGAGACGCTATATCATTATTATGAAGAAAAATCAGGAATGGAATTGAATGACGGTATGCCATCGGTGCTCTGGATTGCCATGGGTATGCAGGAGGGCGATAAAGAGGCAGGCTGGTATAATGGATATTCGATGTATACGTATCAGGATGTATGCCTGTATCACGGTCCGACGGCAAAAGCGCTCGGAATTGCAGAAATTAAAGCACGGGCAAAGGTATTCCTGAAGGATCCGCTCTATGCGGTGGATTTCTATTTCCGGAAGTTTACCAGTCAGTGGAACGACCCCACCTACGGCTGCTTTATGATGACTCACGCGACGGATCTGGAACGAAATGCTCTGGGTATCAGTATGTATGACGGAAGCATCAAGAAGCTGCTGGAGCATTTCATGGATCCCTACCAGCTCCTGATTTACGGGGCTGTGCTGTTCCTGCTTGTATACAAGAGAAAAGAAAAGAGAACGGTGGAATGGTACATTCTCCTGATCGGCGTGATCGGCGGCGTGCTGTTCCACGAGCTCTGGGAGGCCAAGTCGCGCTATGTGCTTCCTTATTTTATCATCATGATTCCCATGGCTGCGGCAGGACTTACCGAGCTTGGCGATGCAGTGGAAGTATGGAGGTTACAGTTCAAACAGCAGCCAGACACTTGCTGTCAGGCTGCGTATGAACATGATTTGGGCGTGAGCAGGCTCCTTTTGCGAAGCAAAACTTTAAATGAGCCTGCGAATTGTTACTGGAACGAGGTACGAGTGAACAGTAACAGATGGAGGACGAAGGATGAAGCTGCTAAAGCTGGCTGATCGGACGGTATCCGTCCTGGGATTGATTTTATTCGGAGTTCTGACGGGCGTCAGCCTGCTTCTGACCTCGTATTTTGCGCGGACCTATGAGGAAATCCCCCACACAAAGGTGGATATCTTCCCGGTGGTTTTGCTGGTCTGTGGATTATTAACCCTTGTGATGTACCGGATAAGTGGATGGATGCTTCACGATCCGGCGAAGGCAGAGCGGCGACTTCGCATTCTGGCAGGGCTTGTATTCCTGTATACACTGGTCTTCGGTATCTGGTGGGTCGGAGCGGCCAAATGCCTGCCCTTAGGCGATCAGAACTCCGTCTGCCTGGCGGCGTCCCAGTTCCGGGAGGGCAACTTTGAGATGCTCACCATCGATTCCTATGAGAAGTATCTCTACATCCATCCCCACCAGCTGGGATTGACTGCTCTTATCGAGCTGGTTTTTGCCCTCTTTGGAAATGGCAATTATGTGGCTTTTGAATATCTGAACTGCCTGGGAGCGGTGCTGACGCTGTATGCGGGCTATCGGATCACGAGAATCCTGACGGAAGAAAAAAAGGCCTGGATCTACTATCTCTTCCTGGCAGCGGCCTGCTTTCCGCTTTTATTTTACGTAGTCTTCGTCTATGGAGAGATCCCTTCCATTACCTTCTCGGCACTGGCGATCTGGGGCTTCCTGGAATATCGAAAGCAGGAGGCAGGAAAAAAACGAATCCTCTGGCTTTTATTCACCGCACTCACCTGTGCCCTGGCCTGCCTGATCCGCAATAACAGCCTCATCCTTCTGATGGCCTTTTGCCTGATACTGGTAACGACAGCCTTGGGAGAACGAAGCATTCGGCCTCTTCTCGCTGTTCTGGTTCTGATCGTGAGCTTTGCCGGGGCGAGGACGGCTCTGCGCGCAAGCTATGAGGCCCGCTCCGGGATTGAACTGAATGAGGGAGCCCCGATGCTCCTCTATGTGGCGATGGGTCTACAGCAGGGCGAGGGAGCCCCCGGCTGGTCCAACGGCTATATCCTCCATAATTACTGGGGCGAGGCGGATTTCGACTATGAGACCTCGGAGACCATCGCGAAGCAGGATATCCGCACCTCGGTATCGGAATTTGTGCATCATCCGAAGTATGCCCTTCGTTTCTTCCTGGGGAAATTTACCAGCGAGTGGAACGATCCGACTTATGAGTGCTATGCCATGACCCATATCGGCGGGGACGACCCCAGAGGCGCAGTGGCGGAGAGTATCTTCTTTGGCAAGCTCCATACCCTCTTTGTGTGGTTTATGAACTCCTACCAGAGCCTGATCTACGGCGGGGTCTTCCTGTGGCTCTTCTATGGCTTTCATAGGAAAAAGGATCTGTCGGCACTGGTGCTGGTGATCGCCATCTTCGGCGGCTTTCTCTTCCATATGATCTGGGAGGCCAAGGGTCGCTATATCCTTCCCTACTTTGTGCTGATGCTGCCTATGGCGGCAGCGGGACTCTCGGAGCTGTCGGAGCGGATCTGCGCCCGACTGCGGAGCAGAGGAAGCAGCGGAAAGCGGACAACGGAATAAGACATACGCGGGAATGAGATGGGAGAATGAGGATGAAAGAGTTTTGGATGAAATACAAAGGCCAGCTTCTGGCTACAGTCGTATTCCTTCTTCTGGTGGCGGCTGCGCCCATGCAGACCTATTATGAGCGGGAATTTACAGCCTCCGACCTGGAGATTCCCACAGAGGCGGGGTCGAATGCGGCACTTACGGAGGACGAGGATCCGGTACTGAAGGCCGAAGCAGGCTATCAGGGAACGGTAGCAGAGGTGGAGTGCGTGACCCTGCAGAGGGGTACGTATCGGATACAGGCCGTGACCTGGTCGGAGAGTGACGGGAATTGCCTGGAGATCGTGAGTCCCCGCCATCTGAATGAGGATAATACAGAGGGATGTCCGGTGGCGGAAACCACGATCGCGCAAAACGGCGAGCTGACGGAGCTTACCTTTGAGGTCACCGAGTCTCTGGAGGATATCAGCTTTCGGATTCGGTATGAGGGCGAGGGAGACTTTTCCATCACCAGCCTCTATCTTGCCAGCACCGGGCGGATGTATCAGGATCCCCTGATCCTGATGGGACTTATCCTTCTTGCTTCTCTTGTGATTCTTCTGGTACGTATGAAAAAAGGCGAGCCGGATCCGGCCGGGAAGCGGGCTCTGCTGGTACTGGGCGCGGCCGTGCTGGTGGCTTCTCTGCCTCTTTGCTTCCCCTATGTGCTGGACGGAAATGACCTATATTACCAGTTTAACCGGATTCAGGGAATCCAGGAGGCTTTAAAGAGCGGCCAGTTCCCGGTCAAGATCCACAGTACCTTCCTGCACGGCTATGGCTATGGATCCTCGATTTTCTATCCGGAGCTCTTCCTGTATATCCCGGCGATTTTCGGATGCCTCGGGATGTCGCTGATCGGCTGCTACCGCCTGCTCCTCTTACTGGTGCATGGGGCGACGGCCTTTGTGAGCTATCGTTCCTTCACCGGGATCTTCCGTTCAAAGGACAAGGGGCTTCTGGCGGCCTTTCTCTACACCCTGTCCATCTACCGCCTCATCGACCTCTACACCCGGGCGGCTTTGGGCGAGGGAATGGCCATGATTTTCATCCCTCTTGTGATGTGGGGCATGTTCGAGCTATTCCTGGGAGATTCTGGGAAATGGTATCTGGCGGCTCTGGGCTTTACAGGTATTATGCAGTGCCACATCCTGTCCACGGAGCTGGCAGTGGGCTTCGGCGGACTGTTCGGTCTTCTGTATATCGGACGGCTCCGGGAAAGGGGACGGCTTCGGTCGCTTCTTGCGGCGGCGGTCAGCACCGTGCTTCTGAATCTCGGTCTGGTGCTTCCGATTCTGCAGCACAGTGCCTATCCCTTCCATGTCTTTTCCGTGGAGAGTACCCTAAGCTGGTGGACGGTGACGCTGCCGAAGCTCTTCGACGTGCTGCTGGCCAATCCCACCGAACGGATGTATGCCGGCCTGGAAAATGGCGGTGAGATGCCCTGTACGGTAGGTCTGGTGCTGCTGCTCGGAGCGGCGGCCTTCCTATATATATGGATCCGGGAGGGCGAGAAGCGAAAGACGGACCGAAGCCTTCGTACCTGCATGACGGCCTTCGTGCTGGCTCTTCTTGGCATCTATGCCTCGACCTGTTACTTCCCCTGGGATAAGGTGCAAAGCATCGGCCTTATCAGCCGGGCCGTGACGACCCTGCAGCTTCCCTGGCGCTGCCTGGCCTTCTCCACAGCCCTTCTTTGCCCGGTGACGGCCGAGAGCCTCTGGAGACTGGGCGAGAGCCGGGAGCTGCGAAAGCTTCTTTTCCTGGGAACCGGGGTGCTGGGGCTGGCGTGCAGCTTGATTTATGTCAACCGCTACAATGAGGAGGCGTTTCCCCGTTATACCTACGAGAATCAATACCAGCGGGAGCAGGCACAGGTGGACGTGATGTATTTCATCGATGTGGAGCATTCGAACAGCTTCCGTATGTGGAACCGGGAAAATACCTTCGTGCCCTCGGAGGGCGTGACCCTTTCCGGCTGCACGCGAACAGAGAAGCCGACGGCCGGATTCACCTATGAGAAGACAGGCGACGGTGAGAGCTATGTGGATCTGTCCCTGACCTGGTATCCGGATTATCAGGCGAAGCTTTCCGACGGGACGGCTCTGTCCACCGGCGTGGGTGACGGCGGCGTCCTGCGGGTCTATCTGCCGGATGCGGCGAGCGGAACCGTCGAGGTCTATTACCGCGAGCCCTGGTACGTTCACGCGGGACGCCTCGTTTCCCTGCTGGCTTTTGGAAGTATCTGTGTCGTCCTTTTTCGGAAGAGGATGTTTCGCCATTGATAGTTACATTTCACACAGCAGCCAGTCCATGATGGCTGGCAAAGGCGACCCCCCCAGACAGAAAATGAAATTGCGCTCATATGTTCCTCGCAGGGATTCTCTATGAATCGTGCATCTTCGCCAAACGCCCGACTCGCGCAAAACTCGTCCGTCCGCAGGACTGCCTTCAGCAGTCTCTGCGTCTTGGACTCAAACAGGTTGCGCTTCCGTCGGGCCGGCGAAGTCGCACGCTTCATGAGACTCCATCTGCTCGTCTCAGAATCGCACCATTCCATTTTCTGTCCGCTGGCCGCCTCAATGCATGTTATGAACGGACAGAGTGATGCAGGCTCCGTATAAATGGAATGTGAATGGCGATTTTTGAATACGCAGCT
>CAVKIR010000009.1:2731-13994 GCA_963656395.1 Prevotella sp. CAG:279 | reverse complement strand
GGGTATGGGTATCGAAAAACGGGATCGACAGCGTCTCCATATGGTCAAAGAGGCCGTCCCGGATCTTCTTCAGGCTTCCCTCGGAAACATAAATCATCAGGCGGTTATAGAGATAGGTGGAGGCTGCGCCCACCAGATAAATCAGGGCCATTGTGGCGAGAGCCTTGAACAGCGGTGTAAAGTCCGGCGCCGAGCTTCCGATCAGCGGTGTAATATAATCATCGATCAGGGTCTGCAGGAAGAGACTTCCGTATACATTCGCCAGAACACCGACGACGATGCCCACGATAACCAGTACGCACTGGATCGGATAACCCTTCAGGATAATGCCGAAGATCCGCTTCAGGGTCTTCATGGGATTCTTGGCCTTGGGGCCGTTCTTCATGCCTCTGGGGCCGCCGGGTCCTCCCGGTCTTCTGTTATTGCTCATCGCTGTCACCTCCCTCGTTGTCTGTGGGCTTCTGCTGGGATTCGTATACCTCCCGGTAGATTGCATTATTTTTCAGTAATTCCTCATGGGTGCCGACGCCGTTGATCTCGCCGTCATCCAGCACGATGATCTTATCGGAATCCTGCACGGAGGAAATTCTCTGGGCAATGATAATCTTCGTGGTATCCGGAATCTCTTCCCGGAAGGCCTTTCGGATCATGGCGTCCGTGTGGGTATCTACGGCACTGGTGGAATCATCCAGGATCAGGATCTTCGGCTTCTTTAAGAGGGCTCTGGCGATGCAGAGACGCTGCTTCTGGCCGCCGGATACATTGCTGCCGCCCTGCTCGATCCAAGTATCATATTTGTCCGGGAAGCGCTCGATGAATTCGTCGGCACAGGCCAGCTTACAGACACGCACCAGCTCTTCATCGGAGGCCTCCTTATCGCCCCAACGCAGGTTCTCCTTGATGGTTCCGGAGAACAGGACGTTCTTCTGAAGTACCATGGACACCTCATTTCGCAGCGTATCCAGGTCGTAGTCCCGGACGTCGATGCCGCCCACCCGGACGCTTCCGCCGGTCACGTCGTACAGTCTCGGAATCAGCTGTACCAGCGTGGACTTGGCGCTTCCGGTACCGCCTAAGATGCCTACGGTCTCACCGGACTTGATATCCAGGTTGATGTGATTCAGGTTCAGATTTTCTTCGTCACCACGGTAGCTAAATGTGACATCATCAAAGGTGATGTCGCCGTTCGGCACCTCGGTCACGGCCTGCGCCTTGTTGCTCAGGTCGCTGGTCTCATTCAACACCTCACAGATACGCTCTGCGGAGGATTTCGCCATGGTCAGCATGACGGATACCAGGGCGATGAACATCAGGCTCATCATGATATTCATAGTATAGGTAAAGAGGCTCATGAGCTGACCGGTGGTCATATCGCCCACTACGATGGTCTTGGCTCCCAGCCAGGATACTGCGATGATGCAGGCATAGACGGTAAACTGCATGGTCGGCATCATCGCCACCATCAGTTTCTGGGCACGAACCGCACAGCGGTACACTGCCTCGGAGGCCTTGCCGAATTTTTTCTTTTCATGCTCCTCGCGGACATAGGCCTTGACCACGCGGATGCCGGTCAGGTTTTCCTGGATATCGGCATTCAGGTCATCGTATCGGTCGAACATGTCACGGAAATATTTTCCCACACGCTCCATCAGAAAGACGATGACAATTCCTAAGAATACCAGTGCCACCAGATATACGCAGGAGAGCTTCGCATTGATGATGAAGGTCATGGTCATGGCCGTAATCAGCATCACCGGCGCACGCATGAGCATACGCATCATCATCTGGAATGCATTCTGCACGTTCGTGACGTCTGTGGTCAGACGGGTGACCAGTCCCGCTGTGGAGAAATGGTCAATATTTGAGAAGGAAAAGGTCTGAATATGGTTGTACATTCCCTCTCTGACATTCTTGGCGAAACCGGTGGATGCGATGGCTGCCTGCTTCGCGGACATAGCTCCGCAGAACAGGGATGCAAAGGATACCAGAAGCATCACCAGTCCCATTTTTACTACATAATTGATGTTGCCGGTCTCGAGGCCGTTATCAATGATCGCCGCCATCAGTATGGGAATGATCATCTCAAAGATTACCTCGAAGACGATGAAGATCGGCGCGGAGATGGCCGTCTTTTTGTACTCGCCTATATAGGCTTTCAATGTCTTCAGCATGTGTGTCCTCCTCTATGGTTAATTTGCTATAGCTTACCTTCTTTGCGGTACTGCTCTAATTGCTTTTCCGCCATTTCATCCGGAAATCGGTGCTGATTCTTTGCAGGATTCTCTGCGGATGCTCCGTCATGTTCCGTCACCGCTTTCAGGATCCGATCCAGAAGCTCCAGAAGCTTGGCCTGCTCCTCATCCGTCATGCAGTCGTAGATCCGTTCATCCAGGCCCTTAGACTCCTTTCCCAGCGCATCCATGACCTGATTTCCTTTATCCGTCACCTCAATGATGCGGTATCTGCCATCCTCCGGATTCCTTCTCCGGGTGATGTATTCTTTCTCCTCCAGCCGGTTCAGAATGCCGGTCACGGTAGGATTCTTCAGCTGAAACCAGTATTCGATCTCACGCTGATGAATTTCCTTGTCCGGGTTGCATTTCAGGTAGCAGAGCACCTCCATCTGCACACCGGTCAGGTTGTATTTCTGAAGATTTCTGTCCCACAGCTCGCGGAATTTGTTGCTGATAATGCGAATCCGCTTGCTGATCGGACTGGGTCCTCTCCTCATCGATGGAACCTCCTTTGACTCTTACGTCTGCGGCGGGCCGCCTCCATGAGACCCTCTCATACCCCGAAGCCCCCGCAGCATCAAATAAATAGGATGCTATATAGCCTCCTATATAACATCCTCTATGTTATTCCAATCCTACTCGGTTGTCAAGAAAAGAAATCTTAAAAAATTCTGAAATGATTTCTGTGGAACTCCAGCAGTCCCTCATCCCGCATCTTCCCAAGCTCCACGGACAGGCCGCTTCGCTCCACTGCCAGATAATCTGCCAGCTGCTGGCGGGAAAAGGGGATGTCGAATTCGTAGCTGCCGGCGCGTCGCGCCGCACCGGACAGATAGGACATGAGCTTGGCACGGGTGGTGCGCTGGCCCATATAGGTCAGCTTTTCACTGATACGCAGGTTGTTGCCCGCAAGCTCCCCTAAGAGGTTGCGGATAACCCGGTTGTGGTGAGCGCAGGCGGAGGAACAGGTAGTTAAGAGCTGCCTGGTATGCAGATACAGGATCTCCGCCGGTGTCTCCGCCACGACGCTGGCATTCATCACCGCACCTCGGGCGCAGGCAAAGGCTGCCGCGAAGGTCTGGCCGGGGCCTGCTTTGGACACGATGTTGCGGTTGCCCCAGATATCCTCCTGAATCACCAGCACACTGCCGGACAGCACCAGTCCGATCGCTTCCACCGTATCGCCGGTGTGCAAAAGATAGGCTCCCTTCGGAAAGCTCTCCTTTTTTGCCTTCAGGCACTGCAGCATCGGAACCAGTTCTTCTTCTGCCACTCCGGAAAAGAGCGGGGCGGAACGAATCACGGGCAGATTATTTTTCATAAAGTCTCCTTTTGTTGAAAATTCAACCGATTTGTTGATTTCATTCTATTATAATAAGCACATAAATGCAAGGAGGTAATCGGATGAAACGACGGATCATCGAAATTGATCAGGATAAATGCAACGGCTGCGGTGCCTGCGCGGCTGCCTGTCATGAGGGTGCCATCTCCATGGTAGACGGAAAGGCGACTCTGATGCGGGATGATTACTGCGACGGCCTGGGAGACTGTCTCCCCGCCTGTCCCACCGGAGCCATCACCTTCGTGGAGCGGGAGGCTGCCGCATACGACGAGGCTGCCGTCCTGGAAAATAAGAAGAAACAGATGCAAAAGGAAGGCATGACACTGCCCTGTGGCTGTCCCGGAAGCCAATCCAAAACCATAGAGCATGCAGAGTGCAGCACCTCAATGGCTGCCCCCACAGAGCTGACAAGCCGCCTGTCCCAATGGCCGGTGCAGATCAAGCTGGTACCCGTGAACGCACCCTATTTCTCCGGTGCAAAGCTCTTAATCGCTGCTGACTGCACTGCTTACGCTTATGCAGCCTTTCACGAGCGATTTATCAAGGGGCACATCACCCTGGTAGGATGTCCGAAGCTGGACAGTATCGATTATTCCGAGAAGCTGACCGAGATCATTTCTCAGAATGATATCCAGAGTGTCACCATCGTGCGCATGGAGGTTCCCTGCTGCGGCGGTCTGGAGCATGCAGCAGTTACGGCATTAAAAAACAGTGGAAAATTCATTCCGTGGCAGGTATATACCATTTCCACGGATGGAAGAATTTTGGATTAGGGAGGATTTTGTAATGGATAACAAGATGTTTTGCTTTCAGTGTGAGCAGACGGCAGGCTGCTCCGGCTGCACCGGCAATGCAGGTGTATGCGGAAAAACTGCCGATGTAGCGAAGCTTCAGGATGAGCTGACCGGAGCCCTGGTAGGACTGGCCCGCGCTACCGGCGGTGCGACACAGACGACACCCGATACCTGGCCCCTTATCATCGAAGGCCTTTTCACCACCGTTACCAACGTGAATTTCAACGAAAAGACGATTCGTGCCCTGATCGAGCGAGTAGGCGAGGAAAAAGCGAAGCTGGCACCCGGCTGCTCCGCCTGTTCCTCTCAGTGTGATCGCAGCAACGATTACGATCTGAATGAGCTCTGGAATGCCCAGGAGGATATCCGCAGCCTCAAGTCCCTCATTCTCTTCGGTATCCGCGGCATGGCTGCCTACGCCCATCATGCCATGGTGCTCGGCTACACAGATGACGAGGTAAACCGTTTCTTTGCCAAAGCACTTTTCGCCGTGGGCGAGGACTGGGGTATGGATGAGCTGCTTCCCATCGTTCTGGAAGTAGGCGAGAAAAACCTGAGGTGCATGGCGCTTCTCGACAAGGCCAATACCGAGACCTACGGTACGCCGGCTCCCACCACGGTACCGCTGACCGTGGAAAAAGGACCCTTTATCGTTATCACCGGCCATGACCTCCGTGACCTGAAGCTTCTGCTGGATCAGACCGAAGGCAAGGGTATTAACATCTATACCCACGGTGAGATGCTGCCTGCACACGCTTATCCGGAGCTTAAGAAATATCCGCACTTAAAGGGCAACTTCGGCACCGCATGGCAGAACCAGCAGAAGGAATTCGCTTCTCTGCCGGCACCGATTCTCTTTACTACGAACTGCCTGATGCCGCCGAAGGCTGCCTACGCAGATCGTGTATACACCACCGCCCTGGTATCCTATCCGGAGATGACCCATATCGGCGAGGATAAGGATTTTACACCGCTCATTGAAAAGGCACTGGAGCTGGGCGGCTATACGGAGGATCAGGAATTCACCGGTATCAACGATGGTCATACCGTCACCACCGGTTTCGGACACGGCGCTGTACTGGGCGTGGCTGATAAGGTTATCGAAGCAGTGAAGGCCGGCGCTATCAAGCATTTCTTCCTGGTAGGCGGCTGCGACGGCATGCGTGCGGGCCGCAACTATTATACCGATTTTGTAAAGCAGACTCCGGCAGATACCGTAATCCTGACCCTGGCCTGCGGAAAATATCGTTTCAATGACCTGGACCTGGGAACCATCGGCGGTCTTCCGAGACTGATGGATATCGGACAGTGCAACGACGCCTACAGTGCCATCCAGATCGCAGTGGCTCTGGCAGAGGCCTTCGGCTGCGGTGTCAACGACCTGCCCCTCTCCATGGTACTTTCCTGGTATGAGCAGAAGGCTGTCTGCATCCTGCTGACCCTTCTTCATCTGGGCATCAAAAACATCCGGCTCGGCCCCACACTCCCGGCTTTCGTGTCCCCGAATGTCCTGAATTATCTGGTGGAGCATTTCGGCATCGCACCGATCACGACACCGGAGGAGGATCTGAAGACGCTTTTATCGTAATGTGATGTAACTATTCAGAGCCATGCAAAACTGCGTTCTGCGAATGCTTGCATTCAGGCAGATAAGCAGTTTTATATGGCGAAGTAACCACATGAGCAAAAGGAAAGCCTCGCAGAGGCGATTTTGCGAATGGGGTGCTGAATAGTTACAATGTGATTTTACTCTTCCGTCTTTAGCTTTCGCCAGGTATGTACAAAGTACAGAATCTCCGCCACCGATGTGATAACCCAGGAAAAGGAATAGAGCAGATACAGGGAAGGAATTGTATGAAAATACGCGAATATCGTATAAACCCATACAATTCGAAATACGCAGGAGCCCAATATCACGATAGCTGTCGGTGCGACACTCTTTCCCAGCCCCCGGGACGCCGCAATGGTACAGTCCATGAAGGCCGCTATCATATAGGAAAAGGCCATAATGCGGATTCGCTGTAATCCGACGTCCACCACAGCCGCATCCGTAGCAAACAGGCTCAGGAACTGACGTCCGAATACAAAGAGAAGGCCGCCCAGAATCGCACCCGTGGCAAAGGCATAAAACAGACTGATAAAATAGCTCTTCAGCACCCTGCCCCGCTCTCCGGCCCCGCGGTTCTGCCCCATGAAGCTGGTACAGCCCGTATAAAAGGCATACATCATATTGAAAATGATGGTATCGGCGTTGGTGGCCGCCGCATTTCCCGACACGGTCACTGCGTCAAAGGAGTTGACGCCCACCTGCACGAAAATATTGGCGATGGCGAAAATGGCGTTCTGGATGCCGGCCGGAATCCCGATGTACAGCAGATTCTTCGCCGCCTCCTTGTGAAGGGCCAGCTTTGACCACTGAAACCGGCAGCGCTCGGAGCGCTGCATCAGATGTACCAGAATCAAAGACGCCGACAGGTACTGGGCAATGGCGCTGGCCAGCGCCACACCCTCCGCTGCCATATGGCAGCGAATGACAAAGAACAGGTTCAAAATCACATTGACTACACCTGCGGTGGCCAGATACATCAGCGGATGCTTTGTATCGCCCGAAGCGCTCATGACGCCGTTGCCGAAATTATAGATACCCATAGCCGGCATGCCGAAGGCGTAGATCTTCAGATAGAGAACCGCGCCGTCGATGAGTTCCTCCTTGGTGTTCATCAAAGAGAGCATTCCCCTGGCAAAGAAAAAGCAGATGCCGCCAGCCAGAAGCCCAATCAGGCCGCAGAGCACGAAGGCTGTATGAACAGTCCGCTCTACGGCCTTTTTGTCACCGGCTCCCAGTCCCAGAGCCGTCTGCACATTGACACCGCTTCCCATGCCAATCAGAAAGCCTGTAAATAAGGTGACCAGAAGCGTCGTGGAGCCCACTGAGCCCAGCGCACGGTAATCCGCAAACCGCCCCACTACCGCCACATCGCTCAGGTTGAACAGCACCTCCAGCACCTGCGTAAACATCAGCGGCACACTGAAGAGGAAAATATTTTTCCACAGCGAACCGCTTACCATCTCAATGCCTTTTTTCGTTTCCTTCATTGTAAATCTCTCCCATGCGGATCTAATCGTCCCGCCTTAGAGCATACTATTTTCATTTTCATTTGTAAATATGAAGATACGTGCTATACTGGATCAGGATAAGGAGATTTAGAACATGAAACGCATTGATTTTGAAAATGGAAATATAACAGAAAATATCCTGCAGGCTGCCCTGCCCATGCTGGTGGCGCAGCTTTTGACGCTGCTTTACAATATCGTGGATCGGATCTACATCGCCCGCATCCCGGGCGTCGGAACCGCAGCCCTCGGTGCTGTAGGGCTGTGCTTTCCGATCATCGTCATTATCACAGCCTTCAGCAATCTCTTCGGCACCGGCGGTGCGCCGCTGTTCTCCATCGCCAGAGGACGGAAGGATAAGGAGCAGGCGGGAATGGTTCTCAATACCGCTTTCTTCCTCTTGTCCGTCTGCGCCCTGATTTTGATGGTTCTCGGCCTTATCTTCGCCCGACCGGTTCTGGTGCTCTTTGGAGCGTCTGACAGTGCGCTGACCTACGCATATCCCTACCTGATGATCTATCTTCTGGGAACCTTTCCCTCCATGATCACCACGGGCATGAATCCCTTTATCAACGCCCAGGGCTACTCCACCACCGGTATGCTCTCCGTCGTCATAGGTGCCGCGGCGAACCTGATTCTGGATCCGGTCTTTATCTTTGTCTTCGGCCTCGGTGCTCCCGGTGCGGCCATTGCCACGATTTTGTCTCAGTTTCTGTCTGCTTCCTTTGTCCTGTATTTTCTTCGAAAGAAAGCAGAATTTACAATCCGGTTCCTGACCCGGCAAGAAATCAAGAGCTGCGGCTCCTGCGCGGCGAATATCGTCAGCCTCGGAACCGCCGGCTTTATCATGCAGCTGACGAACAGTCTGGTCAGCATCTGCTGCAACAGCGTGCTCGCTGTGACAGGAGGGGATATCTATATCTCCGTCATGACGATTCTCTCCAGCATCCGGCAGATGGTGGAGACGCCCATTCACGCCATCACGGAGGGCTCCTCCCCGATCATCAGCTACAACTATGGCGCGCGCAGAGCGAGACGGGTACGTCAGGCCGGCATGACTATGGCTGTGATGGCGCTGATCTATACCCTGGGGATGTGGCTTGTGATTCTCTTTGCGCCGCATTTTCTCATCAGCATCTTCAGTTCCGATGAAAGTCTCCTGACCGACACGATTCCGGCCCTGAAGCTGTATTTCTCGGCCTTTATCTTCATGCTGCTCCAGTACATCGGCCAGACGATGTTCAAATCTCTGGGCAAAAAGAAGCAAGCTGTATTCTTCTCCCTGCTTCGCAAGGTCATCATCGTCGTGCCGCTGACGTATTTTCTGCCCTACGGGCTGGGGCTTGGCACCGACGGTGTCTTCCTGGCAGAGCCGGTATCCAATGTGATCGGCGGCAGCCTGTGCTTTCTCGTCATGCTGCTGACCGTCGGGCCGGAGCTGCGGAGGATGAAGTGAGAGACCACTGTCAAAAATGACGCAGGTTATCCATTGGGAACGATAGCACATTTTGGAGTGTTTTGACTGCGCTAGGCAGCGCCTGAAGGAGGCACTGTCTGAGCGCCCGAAGGGCGTGAGTTTGCCGATCAGGCGCGTATAAGCCGCGCGGTCAAAATGCCCAGAAATGTGCGTGTTCCCAGGGGATAATCTGCGTCATTTTGTCCGTCTTCATCTCGTCCGTCTTCTATTCACTTCTATCCCAGCAGCTCCTCGACCATCTCCGCGTCAAACCGCACAGCCTCTACCCCATTGACCTCGATCTGGTACAGCGCGTTCGCTGCGATATGCTCCGCCGCCTGCTCCAGGTCACGAATGCCGGTGGTATCCGCATACTTGGCAATGACTGCGTCCAGGCCCTCCGGCGTCACGGTGCACTCCTCTTCCCGGAGGCTCATCCGCTTCAACACCTTCGGCAGCGCGAATCTGGAAAAAATTACCTTTTTCTCTTCCTCTGTGTAATCCGGAATGTCAATCACCGCAAAGCGTGACATCAGCGGTGCGCTGATCCGGCTCTTATCATTGGCTGTCGCGATGGGATACACGCCCACGGTGGGCACCATGCACTCCATGTAGTTATCCGTAAAGCCCAGGTTATCCAGCAGGGTCAGCAGCACATCCGCCGGATTGCCGTTGCCCTTTCCGGCGTTGGCCTTGTCCAGCTCATTGATGATGAAGACCAGATTGGACTCGCCCGATATGGAAAATGCTTCCATAATGATACCTGGCTTCGCATTGGCGTAGACACGGGAGCTTCCGGTCAGCTGCTCCGGATCGTTGATGGAGCTCATGTCCAGGGTCGTCCACGGCAGCTTTAAGATTCGCGCCACCGCATAGGCGATCTGGGATTTGCCGGTTCCGGCCGGCCCCACCAGAAGCAGGCCGTAGGCGGGCAGGGTGTGGGTACGGTTTATCTGAATAATGGTTTCGATGATCCGCTGCTTTACCTTCTCCATCCCGTAGAGCTCTTCGTCAAGAATTCTGCGGGCCTCTGTCGGGTCAATCGCCTCGAAATAATTACTCTTCCACTGAATGTTCATCATGATGGACAGGGCTCTCTGGGCGTGCCGCTTCTCCTCCGGGGATACCTCGTGGGAGCGGGCCACCGCCAGGTTTCTTCTGGCCCAGAGCTGGATGTTGTCCGGCAGGGTACGCCCCGCACAGGTCATGAAATCCGTGATGCTCTGCAGGCTGGTCAGCTTCATATCATCGCCTACCTCGTCCTGATCCTCGTCCGTCTCCTCCTCGGAGGGCGCATTGCTGGCAAAGAGGCGGTCAATCATGAACTGTAAAAAACCATCCTCTGCGGAAAGCTTGGTTCCGCCTCCGAAGGCTGTCTCGCGGATCTTATAGACCGCATAGCCGTCCTCCCGGTTCGCTCCGGACAGACGCACATGAATCTGATGCTCGCCCAGCCATTTGATCAGGCTCACAAAACGGGCATCTATCAGAAGAATATCCGCGCAAAACCTTCCATCCGCTTCCTTGAATTCAAAGGCTGTCTGCTTGGCCGGATTCGTAAAGACACCGCAGGAATGATGCTTCCATTGGCGTCTTTTATTGTCCAGCAGGAGAATCGGCTTCTCCGGGCTGGCCTCCGACGCGTTGGTACGATAGGTGGTATAGGTGCATATAGGTGTCTTCGGCGCACCTGTGGGGGCGCCGTTAAAATCGAATACCGGCATGGTCTTACTCCTTTATCTTCTGAATAATTACATGAATTTATTTCCCGTCCATTATACACAATTCTCCCCGTGGCTTCAACCAGAGCTTCACCCCACAGATACCTCTTCTTTTAGACAGAAGGAATAGATAAGCTTCTCCCTCACCCGCTTTCCGGTGAGGCGCTCCAGAGCCTGCTGATAATAATCCAGCTGCTTTTTATATTTTTCCAGGAGCTCGCTTCCCTCTTTCACGAAATCGGTCTTATAATCCACAACTACGATCTCATTTTCCCCCTGTTCATTCTTCTCATAAAACCAGGCGTCGATGATTCCCTGAATCAGCACCGGCTCATCGCTCTCGCAGTCGATCCCCAGCTCTCTCGCAGGCATCTGCATGACAAAGGGCTGCTCTGTATGGAATTCATCCCGATCCCGAGCTGCGCTCATGCGCTTCGCCAAGGGCGTCCGGGCAAAGGCATAGATATCGTAGGGACGCACCAGATCGGCCTGCTCTCTCGTCATGCGCCCTGCCTCCACCAGCTGCTCCAGGCCTTCCTTCACCTTTTCCGAATGGTACAGTCCCCGGAAATCCAGACATTCCAGCGCCCGGTGATATGCCG